>JBDSXS010000219.1:0-3554 GCA_039926045.1 Ferruginibacter sp. | reverse complement strand
AACTACAGAGAATTTTTATTTTCCTATGGCAGGATTTAATTTTATGGTGGGGGTGAATCTGAAATTTTAATATAGGATACTGGATACTGGATGCTGGATACTGGATTCTGGATGCTGGATGCTGGATGCTGGATGCTGGATTAAAAAGCTTTTGGATAATCGGGCTCTTATCCAGGATCCAGTATCTAGTATCCTTTCTCTTTCCAGCTCAACATCCCTCCTTCGAGGTTCTTTACGTTTGTAAAACCAAATGTTTCAAGCATCATACAGGCCTGCATGCTTCTTTTACCACTTCTGCAATAGCAAATGACCTCTTCATTTTTCAACTCTTCAATTTCATCTACCCGCATCATTTGTATATTTCCCAGCGGGATAAAATTACCGCCAATATTAAACTCTGCGTGTTCATCCGGTTCTCTTACATCAACCAAATGAAGGGTCTCACCTGCATCCAAACGTGCTTTTATCTCATCGGCATTTATGGTTGTCATGGTCGTTCTTTTTTATTTGTTGAATCTGTTATCACTTTCCTCACTTGTGATATCCATATATCCATTACCTGGCCGGATTGTATATACATAGGCATATCATTGATATCAAAGCGATCGGGCCTTTGTTTAAATATATATGCAGAAGCGGTATCTGTTATATTTCCTTCTACAATTATAGCACCAAGACCTATACCACTTTCATCAAGATAGCCTTTGGCTTCCTGGTACGACATACCCACCAATGAAGGAACAAGCATCTGTTTACTTACCAGCCCACCTCCAATGACCAGGTCGATGCGGCTGCCCCATTGAATTTTAGCTTTTTCCGCTATACGCATACCATTGTATTGTTGTTCCAAAACCGAACCGAGCATAAAATCGGGACGGTAAACCGTATCTCCCAGTTTGAGATGGTTTCTTGCCAGCATCTGCATAGCAAAGGAAAGATTTTGCCCTTCAAGACGGGGCATTTCAATCATGGGTGGAATATACCGGTTAACAGTTATAAAAACGGTGCGGTTTATTTTTACTGTTGCGTTTGGATCCGGTAATTGTTTTAAAACTATGCCTCTTTTTGCAGTATCCGTAAAAACAGAGTCCTGGATATATACATCAAAGCCCTGCTTTTCCAATAATTTGATGGCTTCATTTGTATTCATGCCTTTAACAGCAGGCACTTTTAAATAGTCGCCATGTTTAGTGAGCCAGCCCAGCGTTTTCAAAAGCATAAACAGGAAAAGCACTACAATAATTATTGCTGCCAAAAGATTTACCCAAAAGGGTTTATTTGTAAGGTATTTAAACACGCTGTTAATTTAATATAATAAATTGTTTACCTGGTTAATCTTTATACTACGTAGTACTGGTAAAACATTCTTCCAGCAAAGCTGAATAAAATTGTTTTAATGTCCAGCCCATGGCTACAACCTGTTGCGGAACAATACTTGCTTCACTTTGCCCAGGCACCGTATTTATTTCCAGCATATAAGGATTGCCTGAAACTTCTTCATAAATAAAATCAATTCTTACCAACCCGTTACAATTAAAAACGGCATAGGCTTTCCTGGCCTCGGTCCGTACTTTTTCTGCTATTGACTCATCAACCCGGGCAGGTGTGATCTCTTCACTTGCCCCTTCATACTTGGCTTCATAATCAAAAAACTCATTTTTGGCAATGATCTCAGTTATGGGTAAAGCTATTACTTCTCCCTTTGATTTAAAAACGCCAATTGTTAATTCTCTCCCCTTAATAAATTCCTCCACCAGCACCTGGTCATCTTCCTGGAAAGCTTTATCCAATGCAGCCTGCAATTCGCCCGGGTCTTTCACCTTGCTCATGCCAATACTGCTGCCGCCGTTATTGGGCTTTACAAAAACAGGTAATTTAAGTTCCTGTAAAATGGCTTCGGGTGTAACGGGTATATGTTTAAACAGGTGTACCGACCTAGCTACATGTAATCCTGCAAAGGAGGCAACCGCCACTGTATATCTTTTATTGAATGTTAAGGCAGAGGTAGCTGTATCACAGGTGGTATAAGGAATATGGAGTGTGTCAAAATAACCCTGCAGTTTTCCATCTTCACCGGGTGTGCCATGCAGACCTACGAGCACGGCGTCAAAATTTATTTTGTTACCCGCTACTGTTATGCTGAAATCGTTTTTATCAACCGGGATCTTTTCATCATTAGGTGCCATGTAATACCATCCCTGTGGGTTAATATCAATTTTATAAGTTTCCCATTTTTCAGTATCCAGGTTCTTTTCAATGGAGGAGGCACTTTTATAAGAGATCACGGCTTCACCGGAATAACCCCCGGTAATTAATGCTATTTTTTTCTTCATTCGGTTGTTTACAAGGTTGTTTTACAAAGAAACGAAATATAGGTCAGGGTATTATAATTTTGATCGTAGGTTGCAGATTTTTTCTGGTTTTAACGTTTCCCCTGCTTTCCCGGCTAATTATTCCTCAATTCTAACACCGCCTATCCCCTCATTGCCACTATCCAAAACATATTTCCAGGTTCCGTCTTTGTCTTTTTTCCAGATGCTTACATAGGTCCCGTAGATCACGGTATCTTTTTTTGATGGCCGCAGCGCATAAATACCATAAGTATATCCCAATTCGCCCGACTTGGCTACAGTACCATTGCGGGGTTCCCAGGTGAGTATATAATCTGTATCGTTTTGCTGGATCAGATAATCAATGGCATCTGCCCCCGCAATAGGCAAACGGTTGGGGCGTAGCAAAACCCCATTACTATCAAGGTATTCAATAAAAGCATTCTTCATTCCTTTCTCTTCGCTCATTTTAGAAAATTCCCTGTCGGTATTCATCATTTCCAGTTTGGCAAATGCATCTGCTTTGGACCCTTTTTTATTAGGGTTTTTGCAGGAAGCAAAGAGCAGCATCATGATGATAAAAAATAAAAATCTATTCATACAACAATTTAATAAAATTACATGGAACTAAAAAGGCGAAAGTATTTTTACAAATACCCTCGCCATGTTGCAGGAAATATCACCTGCCTGTAATAATCCGCCGGGGGCGGACTTATAAAAATTTAAACAGGTGAATCGTGAGTGGTGAATCGTGAATAAAGTATCTCCAAATTAAGACTTGCTCAACTCACGTCTGACGATTCACGTCTCACATTTACAGATGCATTCTATCTTTCTTCGCCAACAGCTCATCTACTGTTTCAACATACATTTCATCAGGTACGCAACAATCTACCGGACAAACAGCTGCGCATTGCGGTTCTTCATGAAATCCCTGGCACTCGGTACATTTATTTGGTGTTATATAATAGATGTCCATACTAACCGGTGCGTTTCGCTGGTTAGCATCTACCTGTGTTCCGTCCATCAGAGTAAACATTCCTTTGATGGTTGTGCCGTCAGATGCAGCCCATTCAACACCACCTTCGTAAATAGCATTATTCGGGCATTCCGGTTCGCAGGCGCCGCAGTTTATACATTCTTCTGTGATCTTTATAGCCATCTATCGTAATTTTGGGTTTTATAACCTCCTTATGGAAGTCAGGTGCAATTTAATAATAACAA
>JBDSXS010000218.1:0-5183 GCA_039926045.1 Ferruginibacter sp. | reverse complement strand
CAAACGAAAGCGGGTCATCGCCAAGTTCATATACAATATTCTTTTTCTGACCTGCCATCACTGTATCAATGTCGTATCGAACAGTGAAAATAGCTATGCCGTTGGAGTTATTGATCACGGTAAGCTTGAAATAATTCTGTCCAACCTGGCCCAGTGAATTAAAAGACTGAAACAGAATAAAAACTGTTAAAAGGTACCTATGGATATATAGCTTCCCCATTTCTTAAATATACATAAACAAGGGGACACAGCCTTTATAAACACAGCATCCACCAAACCAGAATAGCTGTTTATACCTCCAAAATATCCTTTCTCAATAGCCTTTCCTCCCCTATCTTTGCGGCAATTCTGCCTACCGGCAGGCAATTCTAATTCTTAATTTTTAATTCTTAATTAAACCATGGCTGTTTTAGTTAACAAAGATTCCAAAATTATTGTACAGGGTTTTACTGGTACAGAAGGTACATTTCATGCCACGCAGATGATCGAATACGGTACCAAAGTGGTAGGTGGTGTTACGCCGGGTAAAGGCGGCACCACACATCTTGAAAAGCCTGTCTTTAATACAGTTGCTGATGCCGTTAAAACAACCGGTGCAAATGTGAGCATTATTTTTGTTCCGCCGGCATTTGCTGCCGATGCCATCATGGAAGCTGCAGATGCAGGTATCGACCTGGTGGTTTGTATCACCGAAGGCATCCCGGTGCAGGATATGATCAAAGTGAAAAATTATTTATCAGAAAAAAATACAAGATTAATTGGACCCAATTGTCCTGGTGTTATAACAGCCGATGAATGTAAAGTGGGGATCATGCCCGGCTTTATTTTTAAGAAAGGCAGGATCGGTATTGTTTCCAAATCAGGTACGCTGACTTATGAAGCGGCTGACCAGGTTGCAAAAGCAGGCCTGGGAATTTCTACCGCCATTGGTATTGGAGGTGATCCTATTATCGGGACTACTACCAAAGAAGCCGTTGAATTATTTATGAATGATGCGGAGACCGATGCCATTGTTATGATCGGGGAGATCGGTGGCGGAATGGAAGCAGAGGCTGCAAACTATATTAAATCCACCGGTAATAAAAAACCTGTTGTTGGTTTTATTGCCGGGCAAACAGCTCCTCCCGGCCGCCGTATGGGCCATGCAGGTGCCATTGTTGGCGGTGCCGATGATACGGCTGCTGCTAAAATGAAGATCATGGCAGCATGTGGTATTCATGTGGTTGCCAGTCCGGCCGATATTGGTAAAACCATGGCTGAGGTAATGAAAAAGTAAAAACGTAAAATGAATTTTTTATAAAGCCCCGCTATATGCGGGGTTCTTTATAAGTACTAATTCAAAAACCTGTCAGGCTGAGCTTGTCGAAGCCGATTTGTTTGAATAACCCGCCTTCGACAAGCTCAGTCTGACAATCCTTTACATAAGGGGTGAGGTAAATATACCCTCCAGTGGGTACTCTTCCCTAATATTAAATACCTAATCTTTACTATCTAAAATATTAATCATGATCATCATAGTCAATCACAAAATCAATAACCCTACTGAATTTTGGGCTTCAGCTCAAAAAAGTTTACCGCAATTACCCGCAGACGGCGTACAAAAAGTGATACAGGTAATGCCCAATAAAGATATGACCAATGCTACCTGTGTTTGGGAAGCCGACAGCATTGAGGTCCTCGATGCTTACCTAAGAAGCAAAGTAGAGGATTGGAGCACAGAAACTTATTATGAATTGAATATTGCTGCGGCAATGGGGATGCCGCAGTAATTGTTTCGGCCCTTTTATTACTCTGAGATCCGTCACGGTGCCGTGGCGGATTTTTTATACGCTTTACCTACTTCAAAAGTTCTATAAATTTTATTACTTTCAACTTCTCCGCCCCCTCTCCTTTTGGAGAGAGCCTGTCCCGATTTTTTCGGGAGGAATAAGGGGTGAGGTAAAAAAAAGAACCGGGGCTTTCGCCCCGGCCCCTAAAGTATAGCCATGAATCTGTTCTGACTATATTAAGGCAATTGATATGCCAGTCTTTGATCAGCCCCGAAATTAAATGTTAAAGAAAATTATGAGTGTTGTTTATGCAAACAGGCTTTCAAATCCATCTCAGTATAAATTCTTAAATTATTATGCAGTGCAACTGCTGCCTAACAAATTGTATCTTGTATTAAAAACCCTGAGTATGTTTATAAAGAAATTTTTACTGGTTATTTTTTTGTTAAGTGGCATCACTTTAGTCACCATGGCGCAAACAAAAAATGACTATGCTAAAAACTGGAAGAAGGTTGAAGAGCTTGAAAAAAAAGGGCTGACCAAATCTGCTTTGCAGGAAGTGATGGTGATCTACAACCTGGCAATCACTGCCGGTAATGATGCCCAGCAGATCAAAGCCTGCATGTACCAGGTCAAATACCGCAACATGGTGGAAGAAGACAGCCATGAGAACAATATATTTTTTGTTGACACCCTCATCGCAAAAGCCAAATCACCTGCAAAGAATATTTTGCAAAGTATGCAGGCCGAAATGTTCTGGCAGTACCTGCAAAACAATCGCTGGAAATTTTATGACCGGACCAAACTGTCAGAAGAAAAAAGCAAGGACATAACCACCTGGAGTATTGATAAATTATATGCTGTCATTTCAAAATTATATAAAGCCTCTTTACAAAATGAATCCCTCTTAAAAAACACAAAACTGGATGGACTTGATGCTATCATCATTAAAGGTGAAAATACCAGGCCGCTACGCCCTACCCTCTATGATTTTTTAGCTCACCGGGCACTGGAGTTTTTTATGAATGATGAAGATGGCGTTACAAAACCAGCTTACGAGTTCAAAATAAATGATCCTGCGGCATTTGCAAAAGCCCCGGATTTTATTAAAGCTTCCTTTAAAACAAAAGACACGGCTTCATTACAACAAAAAGCATTACTGATCTTCCAGGACCTGCTGCAATTTCATATTACTGATGCAAACCCTGCAGCATTGATAGATGCTGACCTGGAACGCCTGAATTTCGTAAACCAATATACCGTACTTGAAGGAAAAGACAAATTGTATGAAGCTGCTTTATTGGCGATCGAACAAAAATATCCGAATGATCCGGCCATTGCACAGGCCATGTATTTAAGGGGTGCTATTTATTTACAACGTGGAAATGAATTTAATGCGCTTACCAAGACTGAAAATCAATATGAGATCAAAAGGGCAAAAGAATTATTTGAATTGGCTTATATCCGTTTTCCAAAATCAGAAGGAGGTATCAATGCCAGGAATGCCTTATTAGGAATTGAGCAGCCATCATTAAATATCGAAACAGAAAAAGTAAATGTACCGCTGCAGCCCTTTCGCAGCCTGGTTAAATACAAGAACATTAAAACACTTTACCTGCGGGTGATAAAAACCAGCAGGGATGAAATAAAAAACCTGGATAAAAGGGACCAGGAAAAAACTTGGAAGGCTTATACAGATCTAAAGCCCCTTAAGAGTTGGAGCATTAACCTACCTGATCTGCAGGATCACCAGGAGCATGCTACCGAAATAAAAATTGACGGCCTTGCAAGCGGCACTTATTTTATCCTCGCCAGCATTGACCCTAATTTTTCACTTACCAAAAACATTATTGCAAAGCAACTGACCTATGTAAGCAATATCAGCTACATTCATACCAACACCAATGATTATTATGTGCTTGACCGTGACAATGGCCAGCCACTTGCCAATGCTCAGGTGCAGGTATGGGAATCAAAATACAATTACACCCGTAGTATGTATGAAGATATCAAAGCTGAAAAATACACGATAGATAAGAATGGGTTTTTCAAAATGAGAGAAGCCATGGAGTACAGGAATTTTTTATTGCAGGTCAATTACAAGGGAGATGAATTGTTCATGGATGAAAGTAATTATACCTACAGTTATAATTATAACAGCTATGTAGAAAAAACTGAAAAGCGTACTTTCTTATTTACCGACAGATCAATTTACCGCCCCGGGCAAACCGTTTATTTTAAAGGCATCGTGATCTCAAAAGAAAAAGACATTTTAAAAAGTGGGGTGATCCCCAATTTTAAAACGGTCATCCAGTTAAAAGATGCCAACGGGCAAAAGTCTGCCGAACTTGCTGTTACAACCAATGAGTTTGGTAGTTATAATGGTTCGTTCCGTCTGCCCGAAGGCGTAATGAACGGAAGTTTTAGTCTGTATGATACAAGTACCCCCAGCGGCACCAGCTTTAGCGTAGAGGAATATAAACGCCCTAAATTTTTTACAGAGATACAAAAGCCAAAAGGCAGTTACCGTGTTAACGACAGTATTGAAGTAACTGGAACAGCCAAAGCCTATGCCGGCAATAATATAGATGGCGCCAAAGTGAGTTACAGGGTAGTACGTAAAGTGCATTACCCGATCTGGTGGGGATGGTACAAACGCTTTCCCGTAGATACTGAGGAAATGGAAATAACCAATGGTGAGACAAAGACCGATGCCAAGGGTGAATTCAAAATTAAATTCAAAGCCATCCCGGATGAAACGGTTGATAAGAAAGGGCAGCCAACATTTTATTATGAAGTAAGTGCTGATATTACCGACATCAATGGCGAAACAAGGAGCGGCAATACTTCGGTGGCTGTTGCCTACCAGGCTTTGCAACTGGGTATTGATATACCGGAAACCATTCCTGCTGATAGTTTAAAGAACTTAAAGATCAGCAGCACCAACCTCAACGACATTTTTGAGCAGGCAAATGTGAATGTTACCATCACCAAAGTAATATCGCCAACAAAAATTTACAGGGAAAGGTATTGGCAAATGCCCGACCAGTTCATCATGAGCAAAAATGAATACGAAAGTTATTTTCCTTATGACATTTATAAAGATGAAAATGAAAAAACAAAATGGCCTTTGGGAGATAAGGTTTTTGACATTACAGATACTACCAGTGAAAATTCAAAATTAAAAATTCAGAATTTAAAATTGCAAAGCGGCTGGTATAAGATCGTAGCTACCACAAAAGATAAGTATGGAGAACTGGTGAAGGCTGAAAAATATGTTCAGTTAACCAATAATGTATCCAATGAAAAGATATATGACGCAGTAAAGCTTGATGTAATAAAAGGAAGTGCAGAGCCTGGTGAGCAGATCAAATATAATATCACAACCGGCTTTGATAAGATATGGATGATCCA
>JBDSXS010000217.1:0-20034 GCA_039926045.1 Ferruginibacter sp. | reverse complement strand
AAAAATACCGCCTGAATTCTCTTACCTTAGGGTCAAAATCATTCAGTTTGCTGATCTCAGAAAAAATAGGATCCCAGCTTTGCTGCGGGTATAATGTGAGGCATTTTTCAAAACCCCTGTTAATGATGAAATGCGTAGCACCCTCGTCCGGCAGTTGCTTTTTAAAGCCTGCAGGTAAAAGGAAGCGCCCTTTAGCATCTAAAGTGGCCTCATATTCACCGAGGAAACCTATCATTTTCAAGTATTTAGCCTATTAAATAACATACACTCCCACAAAATAACACTTTTTCCCACTTTATAATCAAATTTTGTAGAAAGTTTTTTATCCACAGCCCCGTATTGCCATATTAGTGGACTTATAAGCTGAAAAAACCGGAAATTCGATGTGGATTGACTGTGGATTGATGTGAATTGGTGTGGATTGAGGAGTATTTCGAAACTAAAAATGCATTTTATGGCTGAAGCAGGGTATTCAGGAACGCCTTTATTGAAAAAACTAGGCATAAAACCAGGGATGAAGGTTTTGTTGCTTCATCCTCCCGAAAATTATTTTGAAATGGTTGAGATGAACATTTCAAAACAGCTTATTACAGGCAATGAGACACCTGATCTTATTCATTTTTTTGCAGCAAACTATACTGTTTTTATTAAAGAGATGAAAAAGGTATTAAGGCTTTGCAAAAAGAATAGTTCGATGGTTGTTTGGGTATCATGGTATAAAAAGAGTTCAGGTATAGCATCTGACCTATCAGAAAATATGATTCGGGAATTTGCTTTACAACATGGACTGGTTGATATTAAAGTTTGTGCCGTAAGCAATGAATGGAGCGGATTGAAATTAGTAGTGCCTGTTGCTAAAAGATAATATTTATTTGGGCAGCGGCAGTGATATGGTAAAACTGCTTCCTTTACCAAGCACACTTTCTGCTTTTATGGTGCCGTGATGAGCATCAATCATGGTTTTAACGTAGCTTAACCCCAATCCAAATCCTTTCACGTTATGTACATTGCCGGTATGCGCCCTGTAAAATTTTTCAAAGATGCGGTGCAGGGTTTCTTTATTCATACCAATACCATTATCCTCAATTTTTATTTTAAGATGGTTGCCGGCATTCTTTGTACTTAGTTTAATATGAAGATTATCTTTCGAGTATTTTACGGCATTATCAAGCAGGTTATTGATCACATTGGTGAAGTGCACTTCATCTGCGAGGATCAGGTCATTTTCAGCCTCCAGGTCTACATCGATCTTGCCGCCTTTTTCTTCAACCTGCAAGCTAATATTGTTCAGTACATTAATAATAATATCGTGGGCCAATAATCTTTTCATATTCAACTGAACCTCTTTCTTATCTAATAAAGCCGCCTGCAGTATGGTTTCTACCTGTTTATTCATTCTTTTGTTTTCCTCTTTGATTATGCCGGTAAAGTAATCTGATTTTTCTTTGTTGGCAGATACTTTTTCATTCTTTAAAGCATCAACAGCAAGGGATATGGTTGCCAATGGTGTTTTAAATTCATGCGTCATGTTATTGATAAAATCAGATTTTATCTCGCTTAGCTTTTTCTGTTTTAATAAAGTTCGTATGGTGATAAAGAAAGCTGTGGTGATGATCAATGTAAAAAGAATTGCGCCCAGGATAAACCAGATCACTTCCTTCCATATGAGGCTTTGCTGGTGAGGCACTACTACCGAAAGGAGTTCTTCGCTGACGAGGTTCTCAAAACTGGTGCCACTGGCCGGCTCGAGGGCATACACTACCTTGAAGCTATTTACCGTATCTGTATAATATTTAAAAAAATTATCGCTGGAAACCTGGTCGCCGTTAAGCGTATTGACCATTACATTAAATTCAAAGGGATAATCCTTCAGGTTATTTTTGTCGAACCCCATGCGTATGATATCAGAAATTTCATCTTTTGAGAACCTTTTTATGACAGATGGTTTAAAATACTGCATCTGTAACTTATCGCCAGGAAAAAGCAGGTCACTTTTTCGGGGAAGAGGCATTAAAGAGTTCTTTTCCTGGGTTAGCAATGTGCCGGCGTAGTTCACAGCCTGGATGACATTTTGCTTTACCTGGTCATCTTTTGTGGCTCTTGCACTTTTGATCCATAAGTACTGAAAAAAAATAAGCCCAAACAGCGAAAGCAGGATCAGTGTTGTTATAATTGGAAATATTTTCTTCATTCGCGTAAAGGTAATTCAGTATTAGCCTCTAATATAATTTAAAACCATCAAAGTTTAAATTTAACTAAGGTTTAGATTTTTTAAATAAAACACAAGCGGTAATGGTTTTTTTAGAATTAAATATTACTTTAGAAATATGATTGACCCGGCAGCAGGCATATTATTGATCGCAGATCCATTTTTAAAGGATCCGAATTTTTTACGGACCGTTGTACTTTTATGTGAACACCAGGAACAGGGAAGTTTTGGATTTGTATTAAATAAACAGATAGAGCAAACACTGGATGAACTCATAACCGACATAGAGGGTTATCGTTTACCTGTATATTATGGCGGGCCGGTACAAATGAATTCGATCCATTTTTTACACCAGTACCCCGACCTGATACCGGAATCGGTTAAAGTAAGTAATGATATTTATTGGGGAGGCAATTTTGAAACAGTAGCCGCATTGATAAAAAGCGGGAGTATTGATCTTACAAAAATTAAATTCTTTATTGGATACAGTGGATGGGGTTACGAACAGCTGACCGGGGAACTTAAAGAGAAAAGCTGGCTCACCGTTTCAGCAACACGCAAATTGGTCTTTAATACCGGGGATGCCGAAATATGGAAAAGCAGCTTGCAGGCACTTGGGGGTGAATATGAAATGATGATCAATTTCCCGATCGATCCACAGTTAAATTAATTTTCAAAATGCCTGTCTTCTTCAATTGCTTTTTTGCCTGAATTATATTTAACTTCCTCTTTAAATTCAACAACTAATTGCTGTATTCATTTGTAAAAATTATTGCCAGACTTGCCCTACCCATTTATTGCAGAGACCTGGCAATTAATAGGAAAGAGCTTCTGAAACAGGAAGGTCCGTTGCTGCTTGCTGTTAACCATCCCAATTCCTTTTTAGATGCCATCATACTTTGTACATTATTTGACGGAACGGTTTATTCTCTTGCCAGGGGCGACGCTTTTAAAAATAAATTGTTTGCCAAATTTTTATTTCTCTTTAAAATGTTCCCGGTGTACAGGGTTAGTGAGGGAGTTGAAAATATGGAAGAGAATTACAAGACCTTTGATCTTTGTAAAAATATTTTTAAGCAAAACGGAATTGTGCTGATCTTCAGCGAAGGCAGGTGTATCAATGAATGGCATTTGAGGCCTTTAAAAAAGGGCACGGCACGCCTGGCTATCAGCAGTTGGGAAGATGGTATAGATTTAAAAGTTTTACCCATCGCGATTAACTACAGCTCATTTAAAAAATTCGGAAAAAATATCAAAATGTTTTTTGGTGAACCCATTACCAAAAATGATATTGATTATAAAGACAGTCATGGTAACGCAATCCGTCAATTTAATGAAATTTTAAGACCGCGGTTAAGTAACCATGTTTTTGAAATTGACAGTAATGATAAAGCTGCGTTACACCAGGCATTTTATGTAGCCCAATCGCCTGCTAAAAAGATACTGTTGTTTTTTCCCGCTGTTATTGGTTCTATTGTTCATACGCCGCTATATTTTTTAACAAAATGGCTGGCTGATGCTTTAATAAAAGAAGATGGTCATGATGATTCCAAACTGATCGGTTTTCTGTTTATACTTTACCCGGTTTTTCTTTTAGTGACCAGCTTATGTATATTTTATTTTACCGGCAGCTGGTTCAGTTTTGTAAGTTTACTATTACTTCCTTTTACAGCCTGGGCCTCTGTGCAGTTAAAAAAACAACTGGATTAAGCGGTGAGTCACCCCAATAGGGTGGCTCACCGCTTACAATAAATTGCCGACATATCAGCAATGGGTGAGCCACCCTACTGGGGTGACTCACCCTGGAGCAATAAAAAACCCACACGATTGTATGGGTTCTTATAATAGGCAGTTAATCGATTACAGTTAAACTTCTTCGGCACCTTCAACCAACACCGTGGTCTTGTTATTAAGCACTTCTACAAAACCACTTTTAATGGTATACAAAGTGGTCTGTGTTTTATCTTTTAATATCTTCAGCTTTCCTTCTTTTAAAGCACTTACCATGGGAGCATGCCTGTCCAATACTTCAAACAGTCCTGCAATGCCCGGTAATTGTACGCCGTACACATCGCCGCTGAAAATCTTTTGTTCGGGTGTTAAAATTTCTAAAGTCATACCCCTGTCCCCTAAAGGGGAACTTGGTTTATTAGTTAATAATTAATTTCAAATAGTCTTCAATTCATTCGCTTCGATAAAAGTTCATTAATGATTTTCAGTACAAGTGAGGTTCTTCTTTTCTTTTACCAAAAGAAAAGAAGAACAGAACAAGTTCACAACGATGATGCCATGAAAGACAAATGCTGGTCCCAAAAAATCCTGCACCAATAAATTTAATAACTGTTTGTTTTTTAAAAAAGCTGACTGCGCCTTAGTTCCCCTTTAGGGGACAGGGGCGTCTTTTACGCCTTCGCTGCTTCCATTAATTTCTTACCTTTTTCAATGGCATCTTCCAAAGTTCCTACCAGGTTGAACGCTGCTTCAGGATACTCATCCACTTCTCCATCCATAATAGAATTAAACCCACGGATGGTATCTTCAATTGGCACTAACACACCTTTTAAACCGGTGAACTGCTCAGCCACAAAGAAAGGCTGACTTAAGAAACGTTGTACCTTACGTGCACGTGATACAACCAGTTTATCTTCATCACTCAATTCATCCAAACCAAGGATGGCGATGATATCCTGTAATTCTTTATAACGTTGTAAAATTAATTTTACACGGTTAGCTGTATTATAATGTTCGTCACCAACGATCAATGGAGTTAAGATACGTGAAGTACTATCCAATGGATCAACCGCAGGATAGATACCCAGATCGGCGATCTTACGACTCAATACTGTAGTTGCATCCAGGTGAGCAAATGTTGTTGCCGGGGCCGGATCGGTAAGATCATCCGCAGGTACATATACCGCCTGTACAGAAGTGATTGAACCATTTTTTGTAGAAGTAATACGCTCCTGCATCAATCCCATCTCAGTTGCTAACGTTGGCTGGTAACCCACCGCACTTGGCATACGGCCTAACAAAGCCGAAACCTCAGAACCTGCCTGTGTAAAACGGAAGATATTATCTACGAAAAATAAAATGTCTTTTCCCTGTCCGGTACCATCTCCATCACGGAAATATTCTGCAATAGTTAAACCGCTTAAAGCCACACGAGCCCTTGCTCCCGGTGGTTCGTTCATCTGTCCGAATACAAATGTTGCTTTTGATTCTTTCAGGTCATCCATATTCACTGAACTCAGATCCCATCCACCTTCTTCCATGCTATGTTTAAACTTCTCGCCATAGTTCATGATACCAGCTTCGATCATCTCTCTCATCAGGTCATTTCCTTCACGTGTTCTTTCTCCCACACCCGCAAATACCGATACACCACTATATGCTTTCGCAATATTGTTGATCAATTCCTGGATCAATACTGTTTTGCCCACACCTGCTCCACCAAACAAACCGATCTTACCACCTTTTGCATAAGGCTCGATCAGGTCAATTACTTTAATACCGGTGTATAAAATTTCATTGGCTGTACTCAGGTTTTCAAATAATGGGGGCTTGGCATGAATGGGGCGGCCACCTTCTTTGCTAACCTGTGGTAAACCATCAATCGCATCTCCTGTTACATTAAATAAACGGCCTTTAATTGCATCACCAACTGGCATTGCAATAGGTTTACCGGTATCAGTTACAACCGTACCACGTACCAAACCCTCTGTTCCGTCCATCGCAATGGTACGAACACTGTCTTCACCAAGGTGCTGTTGTA
Organism: Ferruginibacter sp.; assembly: GCA_039926045.1. GTDB lineage: Bacteria > Bacteroidota > Bacteroidia > Chitinophagales > Chitinophagaceae > Ferruginibacter. The sequence goes on along the minus strand of JBDSXS010000217.1, from coordinate 14,053 downwards.
CTTCTAATACTAAAGTATCTCCGTTCTCACGTTTCAACTCCAATGCATTTAATATTTCGGGAAGTTTGCTGTCGCTGTCAAACTGAACGTCAACCACAGCACCGATAATTGATTTTATTTTACCTGTATTAGCCATATAAAATGAGGTTTAAATTTCGAGCCGCAAAGGTAAGGCTTGAAGGTTGGAATTAAAAATTAGAGAGTAACTTTTTTATACCCATAGGGTAATATTCCTGAAACCCATGCTAATTGCAGTTTTGAGATAGTTTTTTTGGCTTATGTTACAGGAATAATCAGAGTTTTTTATATACTATTGCCGCCAATATTCCACCCACAACCGGCCCCACAACCGGTATCCAGCTATAGCCCCAGCCGCTGCTTCCCTTATCTTTTATAGGCAGGATAAAATGCATGATCCTTGGGCCAAGGTCCCGGGCCGGGTTGATGGCGTAACCTGTTGGGCCACCAAGACTTAAACCAACACCCAACACCAATAAAGCAACGGGTAAAGCATCTAAAGAACGGAGACCGGCATCTGCACCTGTTATAAATAATATACCAAATACCAGGGCGAATGTGCCGATAATTTCTGTTGCTAAATTGAAAGGAATATTTGGTATTGCCGGGCTGTTACAAAATACCGCCAGTTTTGCGCCGGCATCAGCCGTTTCATCAAAATGTTTTTTATAAGCGATCCAAACCAATAAAGCCCCGATCATAGCCCCTGCAAATTGCCCGGCAATATATACCGGTACAAGTGCCCAATCAAATTTTCCTGCTGTGGCCAGGGCTATTGAAACCGCAGGATTTAAATGTGCGCCACTGTGTGCCGCAGAAACATAAACACCTACAAAAACAGCCATGGCCCAACCCAAAGTGATCACGATCCAGCCGCCGTTATTTCCTTTTGTTTTATTTAGAACCACGTTAGCAACAACACCATCGCCCAATAAAATTAAAAAGGCGGTACCTATCAATTCGAAGAGGAAACTATTCATACAGTTAGTTTTTTAATGAAGGTAAAATTTGATTACACGAATTGAAACGAATTACACGAATTAAAATCCTATATCTCAAAATTCGTGTAATTCGTGTAATTGATTTTAAATTCGTGCTATAGAAAAAATTATTTATCATCGGCCCACGCTATCGCCGACTTTACTGCACGCAACCAACCCTTTTTTAATACAGCCTGTTCCGCTTCCGGCATTTTTGATTCAAAGCTTACATCTACCTGCCATTGTTCCTGTATCTCATCAATACTTTTCCAGTAACCAACCGCAAGTCCGGCAAGATAAGCTGCACCTAATGCAGTGGTTTCGGTAATTACAGGACGAATAACTTTTGTATTTAAAATATCTGCCTGGAACTGCATCAATAAATTATTGGCTGTAGCGCCGCCATCAACCCTTAATTCTTTTATTGAGATTCCTGAATCGGCTTCCATCGCTTTTAATACGTCCATCGTTTGATAAGCAATACTCTCCAGGGATGCACGGGCAATATGTGCGGCAGTGGTACCTCTTGTGATGCCTGTCATGGTTCCTTTTGCATACTGGTTCCAATGCGGTGCGCCAAGGCCTGCAAATGCAGGAACAACATAAACACCATCTGCAGAATTAACCGATGTTGCAAGTGTTTCAATTTCTTTGGAATTTTTTATAATGCCTAATCCATCCCTTAACCATTGCACCACAGCACCGGCAATAAAAACACTGCCTTCAAGTGCATAATTAGTTATACCATTTACTTTCCATGCAACTGTAGTTAATAAATTATTGTTTGATATAACCGGTTGCTCACCGGTATTCATCAACATAAAACAACCCGTGCCATAGGTATTTTTTACCATGCCGGGCTGTGTACACATTTGTCCGAACAATGCTGCCTGCTGATCGCCTGCTATGCCGGCAATGGGAATATTGTGCGATGTCAGGATATTTTGCGTGGCGCCATACACTTCGCTGCTGCTACGTATTTGAGGCAACATGTTTCCGGGTATGTCAAATATTTTTTCCAGCTCACCATCCCATTGCAGGGTATGGATATTACACAACATCGTACGTGATGCATTGGATACATCCGTTACATGAATTTGCCCCTTGGTCAAATTCCAAACCAGCCAGGTATCAATGGTGCCAAAACATAACTCACCTTTTGTTGCTTTTTCTCTTGCTCCTTTTACATTGTCCAATATCCATTTTACTTTACTGGCTGAAAAATACGCATCAACAATTAAGCCTGTTTTCTCCTGTATCATTTTATCCAGTCCTTTTGCACGCAATTCATCACAAAAAGAAGCCGTTCTTCTGTCCTGCCAGACAATGGCATTATAAATGGGTTTGCCGGTTGCCCTTTCCCAAACAACAGTTGTCTCCCGTTGATTGGTAATACCGATCGTTGCAATATTTTCGGGAGATAAGCCTGCTTTTGTAATGGCTTCTGCTGCCACACCCAATTGTGTGCTCCAAATTTCATTGGCATCATGCTCCACCCATCCCGGCAGCGGAAAGAACTGGGTAAACTCTTTTTGAGCAGTACACACAATACTTCCTTTTTCATCAAAAATAATTGCACGGGAACTGGTGGTGCCCTGGTCGAGCGCCAAAATATATTGAGCCATGATCAAAATTTAGTTTTGAAGTTAACTCAAAAAAAGAAATTGGAGTTTGAGAAGATACAAGCATAAAAAGAGGTTGTCTCAAAACGCTCTCCCACTAAGTCGCTAAGAACACAAAGAAAATTTCTAAATTGATTATTACCGCTTTGTGATCTTCGTGCCTTTGTGGGAATAACAAAAATATCCCTTTTGATAAAGGCTCTTGTGATGGAAACAAGGTCCAGCCAAATATTTACACTGCTTTTTTTGCCAGTATATCCCGCAATATCTTATAAAGTGCAGATAATATAAAAATGCCTCCTAAAACAGCAACAATAGAAGAGCCTGCAGGAAAATCATAATGAAATGAAAAATCCAACCCAAAAAATCCTCCCAGGATACTGATCAATACTGCAATGATTATAACTGCAATTTTATTTTTAGTGATCATGATAGCAGAAACCGCAGGGATGATGAGGTAAGAGAAAACAGGTATCACACCATTGATCTTTACTGCAAAAACAATCACAAGGCCAATGGAAATATAGAATAAAAAATTCCAGAAATTAAAGATGCCCACCTGGTGATTTTCGCCGTTCTCAAATGATTCTGTTAACGTAAAGAATTTTCTGAAAAAGATCAAATGTACCAGTGAGATGATCCCGAATACAATCCCTATCATCGAGATCTGTTGCCAGCTGGTTGATAAGATGTTTCCGAACAACACTTCCTGTATATCAGAATCCCCGTGTGGGGTTTTAGAGATAAGCAGTACTGTTAATGCAGAGGCAAAGGCATAAAATATCCCGATGATCGCTTCCTGTTTCAGCCGCTTATCCCGGATATTAAGAAAGGACATTAAAAGGGCACCCGATAATGTAAAGATCAATGGTATGGATGTGAGCCCCACACCAATAAATGCTGCAAACGCAACTCCCAAAGATGATATCTGGCCCAACGCCAGGTCAACAAAAACAATTCCCCTGCCTACCACATGAACACCCAAATAGGACAATAAAACGCCTGTAATAACGGCTGCCGTAAATGCCTGTACCATGAATGGCAATTGAAACATATCAAACATACATAATGCGGTTTAGTTATTTAAGTTAACACAAAATACTTTCCAACAATTATTTTAACACGGCGATCAGCTGGTTTATGTTGTAATCAAACAGGTCGAAATAATTTTTTACCGGATCAAATGCATTTACTGATGTGGCCAGCGTTAGTTCTTTTACACCAGTTTGTTTTGCCACAACATCTGATGAAGAAGTAGTAAAATAGGGTGATGAAATAATTACCTTGATGTGGTTGGCTGTTACTTCTTTAATTACTTTAACCAGTTGTGATGGAGATGGGGGAATGCCCGGTTTAGGTTCCATAAAATCAACGATCTCCAATCCAAACCTTTTTTCAAAATAACACCATTCGTTATGATATGCAATGATCTTTGAGCCTTTATAAGGAGCCATTTTGGTAAGCCACTCTGCCAGTTTATCATTGAGCTTTTTATAAAAAGATTTAAGGTTTTCTTCATAAAAAGATTTATTGGAAGGGTCGATACGCTCAAGTCCATCAGCAATATTCCTGGCAATAACTTTTCCATTCAACGGATCAAGCCAGTAGTGAGGGTTGCCGTAAATATGAATATCCCCTTCTCCCCTGTTCACCGCATTGGGAACCTGCAATAAACCAATTCCTGCTGAAGCATCTACATAACCCGGAGCCCCTTTTTGTATTTTGGTATTTCTTGAACTCGACAGCAATTGGGGCGACCAACCTGTTTCCAGGTCAAGCCCAACTGTTACAAACAAATTCGCATTGGATAAGCTGATGATATAACTTGGTTTGGGATCAACAAAATGCGGATTTTGATAACCTGTTGCAATGGAACTTACCGACACTTTATTACCGCCAATCAGTTCTGTAATACTTTTCATATCCGTGGTGGTGGTAACCACTTTAATAGTTCCTGCTTGTACAACAGTGAAGCTGGTGATCACCAAAACCAGGCATATCAATAATTTATTTTTCATACGCTTTTATATTTTTTAAATGAACTCAGTTTTTAATGATCAATATTGATGTGCACCATGTGCACCAATAACAAATATCCAGCGCAACCAGGCCTGGTAATACCTTGCCTGCATATTATCATCGGTTGTCTTTGCCTCAAACTCAATTTTAGAAAATTCCGTGGCATCCCATCCTGCGGTTAGTGAATAAGCCTGCTCAATAATCTTTTTGTCAAATGGCTTTTGTGCATAATCATATCTCCCGGTTAAAAACCAGCGCTTTGCAATTTGATATTGAACAAAGGAATACAACCCGATAGAATTCCGTGACTCTGTAGCTGTATAAGCTGCATTACTGTAATAAAATTCGCTCTGCCAGGTCAATGATTTATAAGTATTCATTTGCACCGGTTTCCATTTATAAGTAAAGTCGGCTGTTGCCATATTGGTAACCCTTGCAGAATCGTTTGGTCCCGAAATACCCGTAAGACCTACCTCAAGTGTGCTATTGTCATTGAGCGTAAAGAAATTCTTGAGGTGGCCCAGGTAAACAAAACGATTCCCTTCACTTCGCATAAAACTTGGTGTTTCCGATCTTCCGGCTGTTGCCTGAACGATCACCTCCTGGTAGAATTTTTTGTTAGGCAATAACCAACTAACAGAAAGACCTTCATCATTAAGCCCCTCATCGCCAAAATAATTTACATAGGCATTTGGCAGGTCAATAAAAGGAAGTGAGTGGGCATGTGCAGGGTTAATACGGCCTACGGCCTGTTTAAATTTTCCTGCTTTCAATTGCAACTTATAAGGGAGTGACAAGGTAGTGAGGTAACCTTCTTCAACAGTTACGCCATATTTACCCGTCTCTGCATCTCTTCCAAACGATACAAAAAAGTCGGCCCTTATATATGGATCAACAACAGCCTGGAAAGAAACTTCGGTTTCATTAAGATAAGCATCGAGATTCTTTTTTCCTTTACTGATATAAGAGGCCTGGAAATCACCGACAACCCCAATATCCGGATTGGATGAGATGGCTGAACGTGTTTTAACGGGGGTAGCGGACTGATTGGCATTCATCTGTTCCTCGATCTGTTTCAGCAACGCAGAATCTGATGCGGTACTGTCTTTTACAACCTGGGCTTGTGCCTGTGAAGCAATAATGACGGAGCATAACAGTAATATTATGAATCGTGAATACCCTGCTTTTCTTATAAAATACAATTGCAACAGTTGATTTTTTAAGTAGTAAATTTTGAAACGCTGTTGCAAATATATAATTTATATCAACCTCCCCTGATTTATATTGTAAACGGTATGTTAATGAGTTAAGCGGACTTCCTTCTTTTGATCCACAGTAAAAAACCTGTGATACTGAGTAAGCCACCTGCCAAACCAAACAGGAAGTAAATTATTTTTATCCCGATCCCTCCAAACTTACCCATGTGCAACTGGGAGTTGATAATATCATAGCGGTCATCAGCACTGATCTCATTTACAAATCTTGTTTTGGCGATGCTGCCGCTGCTGTCTAAAAAGATGGCATCGGCAAATTTTTTGGAATGAATATAGGCATTGGAAGAACGGCTGCCATAAACAGCTGTCTTACCTCCGTTACTTTGGGCAAAATAAATAACATGGGCAGTAAAATCAGGGTATTTTTTTTGTATTCCCATGTATGCGCTGTCAAAATTAAAAGACAGGGCCGGAGACGCTTTTAAAACCGGGGTATAATTATCTGCAGCATAAAATTCCTTTTTAAAAACGTAGCGCTGCATCCAAAAACCGGTAACAGCGATCATCAGGTTAAAGATCAATGCATATACCCCGATCAACTGATGCAGGTTGCTTCTTTTATACACTGCTTTCTTAAATAATAAAACCGCCAGGATGTTCTTTCTGAACAGGATCAAGCCGGTGATGATACTTAACAAAAATACCAATGCAAAAAAACCAAGCAGCCACTCCCCGGGTTTTCCCAGATGAAAAGAGTTATGAAATTTTGATAACCAGCTCATAAAATTATCCCTCATATCATCGCTGCCACCCCTCGTTCCTAAATAACCACCGGTTTGCGGATGGAAAAACATCTCCATCATTTTTTTCCCTTTTTTGTATGACGGGTCATAGACTGAAAATGCAAATACAGTTTCCTTATTTAAGGGAAGGTTGCAACTGTTTATTTGTGCATAAGGAAAGCGTTCATGTAGATCCCTATAGGCACTGTCAAGCGTAAGGTTGTCATAATCCTTCACATTAAATTCGGGTTGTTGCATACTGTCAATGTCTCCATGAAATACAAGCGCAGCGCCGGATAAAGACATCAATAAAATAAAAAGGCCTGATATAAGGCCGGCAAAAGAATGGATATGAAAGATGCGTGTTTTCTTCATTAAGCTTAAGTGTGCTGCAATATTAACCTAATTTATGCTGTCATTTCGAACGGGTGCATTTCAAATTGTCGCAGCTAGAAGTGGTTGGTGGGGACACCAACCATGGCTTAGCCTCGGCCGGTGTCTCCACCGGCCGAAACTCGGAGCGACAATTTGAAATGCATCCTTTCGAACGAAGAGAGAAATCTGCTTTATTTTGTTCTAAGTATAGATTTCTCTCCCGATAGGAATCGGGATCGAAAATGACAGGAGATTAAAAAAAGAAACTTAATTTGTATTATGATCGATATCAACATTAACACACCCGCTTTGCTTTTTCCGGCCATTACTTTATTAATGCTGGCTTATACCAACCGTTTTTTATCCCTCGCAACCCTGGTGCGTAAGCTACATGAAGAATATATACGTGGCGAAAAAGAAAAGAATATCCTCAGCCAGATAAAAAATATACGCTCCCGGATAAATCTTATCCGGTATATGCAAGGGCTGGGTGTGCTTAGTTTTTTATGTTGTGTTTTGTGTATGTATGCTATTTATCGTGGCTGGACCATCATTGCAAACGGGATATTTGCAGCCAGTCTTGTCTTCCTGCTGTTATCCATCATTTTATCCTTACTGGAAATAAATAAAAGTACCAAAGCTATTGAACTGGTGCTAAGTGATATTGAGGAACTGGATAAGGAAAATATTTTTACAGATATTTTTAAAAAAAGCAACGATTGAATATTCATCCGGTTTCACTACTTGTCAAACTCCACCGGTTTTGTCTCTTCGTAATGCTCATCGTACTTAACAAAAAAGCGCATGTACAATACACGGCTTAAACGCATGAGCCAGGGTTGTGTGATCACAAGCACGAGTGTATTAAAACCCAACCACCAGAATATCCGGTTATCATCGGTAGAGATCCCGATCAATACCAGCCAGGCTACAAAAGTTGCTCCCGACACTGCCACTGCCAATGCATAGCTCACATAACCGGTTCCAAACCAAAAACCGTCCTCCAGGTCATATTTTTGACCACAAACCGGGCAGTTATCGGGCATATCAAATATATGGGAAAGCTTCAGTCTTTTGAAAGGGTTTGGATCATTAAACATGGGCCCACGCCTGCACCTGGGACATTTCATAGTTAATACGCTCCAATAAAAATTGGGTTTGGGTTTTTTGCTACTCATGCATGCAAAGGTACAAAGGCAGAAATTGATACAGCATGACAAGTATCATGCCCGGTCATGTACGATCAGTTTAACGCAGGTGTTGCCAATGTTTGCCTTTTTCTTTCACCGATCTGCTGGCGCCACATGGCAAAGTATAATCCTTTTTCTTCCAGTAAATTTTCGTGTGAACCGGTTTCCACTACATCTCCTTTTTCCAAAACATAAATTCTGTCGGCATGCATGATGGTGCTAAGCCTGTGTGCAATTAAGATAGTAATCTGGCCTTTTTGTGATGACAGGTCCCTGATGGTATTAGTGATCTCTTCTTCGGTCAGCGAATCCAAAGCAGAAGTAGCTTCATCAAAGATCAATAAATGTGGTTTGCGCAATAAAGCACGTGCAATAGAGATGCGTTGCTTTTCACCTCCCGATAATTTTAAGCCGCCTTCGCCGATCATCGTATCTAAACCTTTTTCTGCTCTTTCCAATAAGCCGGTACAACTGGCTTTTACCAATACATCATTCACCTCGGCTTCTGTTGCCGCCGGGTTAACAAACATCAGGTTCTCTCTTATAGTACCGCTGAACAGATTAGTATCCTGTGTTACAAAACCTATTTGCTTGCGCAGATCATCAAATCGTATTTCGGTCTCATCTAAATTGTTGTAAAAGATCTTGCCTTCAAGTGGACGATATAAACCTACCAGCAATTTCATCAGGGTTGATTTACCCGAACCCGAAGGCCCGACAAAAGCAATAGTTTCGCCGATCTTTGCATCAAAGCTGATATTGTTAATGGCTTTATGGCTTGCTGTTTGGTGCTTGAATGAAACACCTTTAAAAGACAGGGTTTCTATATTGTTTAATGGTTTAGGGCTTAGCGGTTCCAGCTCTGGCTTTTTCACCATCAGGTTATGAAAATTATTCAGCGATGCTTCTGCTTCACGATATGAAAGTAAAATATTACCTATCTCCTGCAATGGCCCAAATACAAAGAACGAGAATATCTGCATGGTAACCAATTGCCCGGCATTCATTTGATCTTTAAAGATCAGGTACATTAAAATAAATAAGATAACCTGGCGGAGCGTATTTACAAATGTGCCCTGTATAAAACTGATGCTTCGGATCTTCTTCACCTTTTTTAATTCAAGTCCGAGTATCTTATAAGTATTCTTATTCAACCTTACTACTTCCTGTTCAGTAAGCCCAAGACTTTTTACCAGTTCAATATTGCGGAGCGATTCAGTTGTAGAACCTGCCAGTGCGGTAGTTTCACCTACTATTTTTTTCTGGATGATCTTTATTTTCTTGCTGAGGAAATTAGTGATGACAGTAAGTAATGCAATCCCTATAACATAAGCCACCGGGATACTCCAATGGATATAGATAGCGGCATAAACAAAAACAAAAACAACGCCGATGAGCACACCAAACAGGATGTTGATGAAATTGATCATAAAACGTTCTACATCCGATCTCACCTTGGTAAGTATGGATAGTGTCTCCCCGCTGCGTTGATCTTCAAACTCCTGGTAAGGCAGTTTCATGGCATGTTGTAAACCATCAGTAAAAACCTTGGCGCCAAATTTCTGGATGACAACATTCAAAAAATAGTCCTGGAACGCTTTGGCGATCCTGCTGATCATGGCCACGGTTATGGATGCGATGACGATATACCATACGCCTGGGGCTTTCCAGGAGAAAGCATAAAAAAAGCGGTTCTCATCAAATTTAGTTGTACTGGCCTGGTGTTCGCTGGCCAGGTTGATCAGTTTTCCCAACAGGATAGGATCGATCAAAGAAAATCCAATATTTATGGCCGCAAGAGTTAATGTGAGTGCCACCAGCCATTTATAGGGCTTCAGGTAGCGTAATAATATTTTCATTCAGTTAGGTTATGTCTGTAAATACATTGAAAGTTTTCAATGTATCAAATATCGTACAAGTTCGTAAAAAATGACAATATTACATGAAGAGTAGATACTGGCAGGTCTATTTTGCATTATATTTATCTCATATTTGGTTTCGTCACTAACTGCAGCACAAAACCTGGGATACCAGCCCTGCCGGAATTTCTATATACATGAATGCAAGATCGATCAAAGGAAGATCAACAGGAGAAATTAAATTGCTGCTGTGTAGTGGCACTGAAAGAAAAATAAACAAAATATAAACACTCAACCTAAAATCAATTTTATGCTCAAAGTAACCGTTTTGTATGCTCAGCCCACTGACCCGCAATCATTCGAAAAATATTATGGGGACACCCATACCCCGCTTATAGGCAAAGTGCAGGGAATTGAGAAAGTGGAATTCACAAGGTTTATGCCCAATGCCGATGATACCCCGGCAGCCTGTTACCGAATGGCAGAACTTTATTTTGCCGGGCCTGCAGAAATGCAACAGGCTTTAAGCTCGCCGGAAGGACAGGCATTGGCGGCAGACCTGCCAAATTTTGCCACGGGTGGTGCAACGGTAATGGTAGGGGTTGTTGAAAATTTTATTTAATAAAAGATGAAAGCAAAATCGATCAAAGGAAACTCAACAGAAGAGATCAAAGCTGCTCTCACTGAAAATATGGACGGCAAATTCAAGCCAACTTTAGCCATAGTATTCATATCTGTTAAGCAGGACAGGGAAGCTATCTCCAGATTACTTGACGAAAAAAGTATCCAGGTATTTGGTGCTACCACTGCAGGTGAATTTATTGATGGCGAAATTGAAGAAGGCAGCATTGTCATGATGTTGCTCGACATGAATCCAGCTTATTTTAAAATAGAATTTCTTGAAACAAGCCCGGAGACCGCTTTAGAAGACGCAAACAAATTAGGCGTTATCGGAAAAGAAATCTTTACCAACCCTGCGTTTATTATAGCCACAGGTGGAGTATTCATAGATGGTGAACAAATTATAGAAGGCATCATACAAGGTTTTGGAAAACCCACCTCGTCGGCAGACCGGGAAGTAACCGTATTTGGAGGTATGGCAGGAGATGATTTGTTAGCTGAAAAACCACTTGTTTTTACCAACGGAAAAAGTAGGGATAACGCAATTGTAGCACTCATTATTGATGAAGATAAAATTGATGTTAGAGGTATCGCAACTTGTGGCTGGAAAGCTATTGGCACCACAAAAACAGTTACTAAAAGCGAAGGTAATATTGTGTATACCATCGACGATAAACCAGCATTGGATATGTTAATGAAATATCTTGGCGTTGAGGTAAAGCCCGATGGCAACAAGGAAATCGTTACATTTCAAAGCTCCTGGTATTATCCATTGCAATTGGAACGGGAAAATGGCGACCCGGTAATACGTACAGCCAGGTTCGCCAATCGTGAAGACCGTTCACTGATTTGTACTGGAAGTGTGCCTCAAGGGTCAAAGATCAAGTTTTCGCTGCCCCCGGATTTTGATTCCATCGAAACAGTTGTTGAAGAATGTAAGGGCATTAAGGACAATGCACAGCAACAAGCCGATGCCTTGATCATGTTCTCCTGCGTGAGCAGGTATTTATCGTTTGGGATTGTAATGAAAAAAGAAATAGAGCAGGTGCAAAAAATTTGGGATGCGCCCATGGCAGGCTTTTTTTGTTATGGTGAATTTGGAAGATCGAAAAATGGTAAACACGAATTTCATAATAATACCTGTTGCGTGGTGGTATTAAAAGAAAAATAAATTTCACGGCTGAGAAAAGGAGAAGCTGAGTCTTCGCTGAGCCACTCTGCGTAAACTCTTTTACTCATTTTCTCTGCGGTTAAAAAATAAAACATGAAAGCAAAATCAATCAAAGGAAATTCAACAGAAGAAATCAGATCAGCACTTGAGCAAAGCATGGCTGATGGTTTTCAACCAACGCTTGCTATCTGTTTTATTTCTATAAAGCAAGACAGGAAAGCCATCTGTAATTTGTTGTTTGAAAAAGGCATCGCCATTTTTGGAGCTACTACCAATGGAGAATTCATTGATGAGAATCATTCCAAAGAATCAGCAGCCATTCTTTTACTCAACATGAACCCTGATCATTTCTGTGTGCTGTTTACAGAATACCCGGAAAAAAATTACCGGGAAGTGGCAGCAGAACTTGCTACTAATGCAAAAAAAATATTTACAAACCCGGCATTCCTGGTTTCCGGCAGTCATACGGAAACAGATGGTGAACAACTGCTCTTTGGTTTCGAAGATATAATAGGTAAACAGGTTAATGTTTTTGGCGGCATGGCCGGTGATGATTATTCTTTCAGAGAACAATTTGTATTTACCAATAATAAAGAAAGCAACCGTGGTATGGTAGTACTTGCTGTTGATGAAGATAAAATTATGATCAGGGGAAAAGCTACCTGTGGTTGGAAGGCGATTGGCACTGAAAGAACAGTGACGAAAAGTGAAGGGAACCATGTTTATACAGTTGATGACATACCAGTACTGGACTTAACGATTAAATATGGCGGTATTGACAACATCATAGAGAACGATGTAAATGTAGCGATGGAGATAGCTGTAAATTTTCCATTACAGTTACAACGGGAATTTGGCGACCCGGTAATGAGGCCCGGCCTGTTGATTGACTGGAATGATCATTCTTTTTATTGCAGCGGTACTGTACCACAGGGTTCTAAGGTCCGCTTCTCCATTCCACCGGATTTTGATGTAATGGAAAAAGTAATCAAAGCTGTTCAGGCAATGAAAACTAATGAAATGCCCGAAGCAGATGCAGTGGTTGTTTTTAGTTGTGCAGGACGAATACTGGCACTAGGCCCGCTGATGAATATGGAAATTGAAGGAATAAAAAATGTATGGAATGTGCCGATGGCCGGCATGTTTTCCAATGCAGAACTGGCAAGAGCTACCGGTGGCAACCTGGAAATGCATAATTGTACAACCTGTTGTGTGGCATTAAAAGAAAAAGCCCCCTCCGCCCCTTGAAGGGGGAACTGATTATGGAGAATGAATGAGCATGATAAAAAATAAACTTACAAATGAATCAGCATTTACAAAAGATATTGGACTTTATTCAGCAGGATGAAAAACTAACTGCTGAAGAAAAGGAGTTGCTTATAAAAGAAGCAAATGCCACAGACAGTGAATTAACCATTTCAGAATTTAAACTGGACAGAACTGAAAAAGTAAAACGTACCACGGCAATCTTACTGGAAGAAACCATTGAAGAACTGGAGCAGAAAAGAAAAGCGGTTGAAGAACAAAACCGCGAACTTGAAATTGAAAAGGCTTTGGAAAAAGTACGTTCTGCTGCACTATCTATGAAAGAACTGGCAGATATGGTGGATGTTTGTCACATCATTTCTGATCAACTGGAATTATTAAATGTAAAAGAGATACGCAATGTGCAAACCGCAATAATCTATGAAACCAAAGGAACATATTTTAACTATGAATATTATCCAAAGCATGGTAAAGAATTTGTTACAGAAGTAGACTTCAAAAACCACGAAGTGCAAACAAAATTTGCAAACCAAATGCTGAAGGGTGCTGAAGAACTATTTACCATATTCATAAAAAACAAGGAATTAAAAGATTGGTACGCTTATCAAAAAACAACCAATCAATTTGCAGACACTTTTTTAGAAAACGCTGAAATACTTTGCTACTATTGGTACTCGCTGGGGCCGGTTGCATTGGGTATCTCAACCTATGTTCCATTAACTGAGGATGAAATCAATTTATTCAAACGTTTCCGCAATGTATTTGAACTGGCTTACCGGAGGTTTCTTGATATTGAAAAGGCGATCGGACAGGCTAAAGAGGCAAGAATAGAAACCGCTCTCGAAAGGGTAAGAGCAGTTGCCATGGCGATGAGAAAGCCAGATGACTTGTTGAATATCTGTGAAACATTGTTTACTGAATTCAAGTCGATGGAAT
>JBDSXS010000216.1:0-4591 GCA_039926045.1 Ferruginibacter sp. | reverse complement strand
TCGTTGTTGCTGTAGTGCTCATAAAGATTATTTTTGCCCCCATCCCCTAAAGGGGAGTTGGAGTATTTATAAAAAAAATTCCTTTCAAGTTTTATTCTTCCCCATTCGCTCCGATAAGTTCCCCCTTAAGGGGGCGGAGGGGGCTTTATTTCAAATTGTCATACACGTTCTGCAAAACCTCTTTCGCTATCTCCACCTGTCCGTTTGTAACACCTTCCAATGCTTCGTTGAGTGTTTGGGTAGCTATTTCCATCGTTTGTACCTGCAATTCCTGTGCTTCTTTGGTGAGGTAGATCATGTTGATCCTGCGATCGTCTTTTGATGGAACACGGTTCACCAGTTTCAGTTTCTCCAGGTTATCAACCAGCCGGGTAATACTTGGCTTGTCGCGGAATGTAGCATCGCAGAGTTGCTGCTGGCTCATCCCATCCTCTTTCCATAAATGATATAAAACACTCCATTGTTCAATGGTGATGTCAACGTTGTTCTGCTTAAAATTTTTCTGTAGTCTGCGGGCTATGGCGGTACTGGCCTTACCGGTAATAAAGCTGTAGAGCTCTCCTTTTTTAAATTGGTTGTTTGACATATAGTTGTTTATGCAACTAAACAAAGATAATCATTCGTTTGAGATTTTAAAATTTATTTTTGTTAAGGACAGAGAGAAGGAGAACGGCAAATGTTTAATCGAAGAGGTTGCTGAATCCCCATTGATGCTTCATGGTATCACTCTGAGCTAAAGTAAATTATGCAGTTGGGGCTGATTATTTTTGTATCGGTATTGTTTGTCTCTTATTTCCTACTCATCCTTTATTATTGGAGAAGTTGGCTGGCGATCCCTGAATTTAAACCTCAGATAACAAATGTTGGACCTCAAACCAAAATATCGGTGATCATCCCCGCCCGCAATGAGGAAGAAAATATTGCTGCATGCCTGGATTCTATTTCCCAACAGTTGTACCCCAAAGAACTTTTTGAGGTCATTGTAGTTGACGATCATTCTACAGATAAAACTGCTGAAATAGTTTTGAATTACAGTGCAGCTAATGTGAAACTGATTTCATTAAAAGATCAGATCACTGATCAAAAACTGAATTCCTATAAAAAGAAAGCTATTGAAACTGCGATCAGCCAGGCTACAGGCGAACTGATCGTTACAACAGATGCAGACTGCGTAGTTCCCAAACACTGGCTTCAAACACTTGCAGCTTTTTATGAAGAATACGAACCGGCTTTTATTGCGGCCCCGGTTGCTATTCTCCCCTCTCCTGTTGGAGAGGGGCTGGGGGTGAGGTTCATAGAGTTTTTCCAGGGCCTCGATTTTATGACGCTGCAGGGTATTACAGGAGCATCAGTATATAAAAAAATACACAGCATGTGTAATGGCGCCAACCTTGCTTATACAAAAAAAGCTTTTGAAGAAGTAGGTGGCTTTACCGGCATTGATCATATTGCCAGCGGCGACGATATGTTGCTGATGCATAAAATTTATACACGTTGGCCAGACAAGGTTTTATTTTTAAGATCCTCGGAAGCTATTGTACAAACAGCACCCGTAAATTCCATCAGGGAATTTTTTAACCAACGCATCCGCTGGGCAAGCAAAGCAGATAAGTATGATGATAAGAGAATTTTTGCTGTGTTGGCCCTGGTATACCTGGTAAATGTTTTACTGCTCGCTCTTCCAATCATTGCCGTTTTCAATAATATTCAATATTCAATATTCAATATCCAATGCTCAATGATCGGCGTATGGTTATGCCTGCTGCTGTTAAAGACAATTGCCGAATTGATCTTTCTATATCCTGTTGCAAAGTTTTTTGGTAAACAAAATATGTTGTGGATGTTTCCACTAATGCAACCCTTTCACATTGTATATACTGTTATTGCAGGCTGGCTGGGTAAATTTGGCAGTTATAAATGGAAGGGCCGACATGTAAAATGATAATTAAATTACAATGATAAAAAAAAATGCAAATGTAATCCTGGTTGGTGCAGGCATCATGAGTGCCACACTGGCTGTGCTGTTAAAAGAACTGATGCCAGGTATCTCCATCACTATTTTTGAACGCCTGCACAAGGCTGCCGAAGAAAGCTCAGATGCATGGAACAATGCAGGTACTGGTCATTCGGCCTTTTGCGAATTGAATTACACTACTGAAAAAGAAGACGGAAGTATAGATATCAGTAAAGCCGTAAAAATTGCATCGCAGTTTGAAATATCAAAACAATTCTGGGCTTACCTGGTACAGCAAAAATATATTACAGCATCAGCAGATTTTATAAGCCATGTACCGCATATCAGTTTTGTTTGGGGCGATGACAATATTGGCTTTTTAAAAAAGCGGCACAGCTCATTAATAGAAAATAAATTATTTGCAGGCATGCAGTTTACAGAAGACAGGAGTGTTTTAAAAGAATGGATGCCGCTGGTAATAGAGGGCAGAGATGAAACAGAACCCTATGCTGCTACAAAAATGGATATTGGTACCGATGTAAATTTTGGTTCACTTACCGATTCCATGATTGGCTGGTTAGAAACCCTTCCTGGTGTAACCCTGTACGTAGACCACGAAGTAAGGAACCTGGAAAAGCAGGCTGATAATAAATGGCAGGTTACAGTAAAAAACTTAAGAGAAGATGATACGATAGAACTGAATGCTGATTTTGTTTTTATTGGGGCCGGGGGCGGCGCCTTGCCCTTATTACAAAAATCGGATATTAAAGAAGCCGAAGGCTATGGCGGTTTTCCCATAAGCGGCCAATGGCTGAAGTGTAACAACGAACAGGTAATTAAGCAACATGCAGTAAAAGTTTACGGCAAGGCTGGTACAGGATCTCCACCTATGAGCGTACCACACCTGGATACAAGGATCATAAATGGTAAAAAAGAATTGTTGTTTGGTCCCTTTGCTGGCTTCAGTACCAAATTTTTGAAGAACGGGAGTTATTTTGATCTACCCAAAAGTATTGAATGGGATAATATAGGGCCTATGCTAGCTGCAGGCTGGCATAACCTACCGCTTACAAAATATTTAATACAACAGGTTACTCAATCAAACGAAGACCAAATGGATGCTCTACGTGCATATTATCCCTTTGCTAAAAATGAAGATTGGCAATTGATCATTGCCGGCCAGCGGGTACAGGTAATAAAAAAGGATGAGGAAGAGGGCGGTGTATTGGAATTTGGTACAGAGCTGGTTTGTTGTGCCGATGGTTCATTAGCGGCATTATTGGGAGCGTCGCCCGGTGCATCAACAGCAGTATCTGCTATGCTTAATGTTTTAAAAAATTGTTTCCAGGAAGATTTTAATACTCTACCATGGCAAACGAAACTTAAAGAAATGATACCAACTTTTGGTAGATCATGGGATGAGTACGACCTGCTTTGCCAGGAAATAAGGGAATGGGCAGGCAATATTCTGCAACTGGATAAGGCATAGTATGAGATCAGTAGATTTATAAACCTGGTTTATACTTTAATAGTAAATTACAGTATGCATCGATCCTTTTCTTTTAAAGCCGAAATGTGGAAGCGACTCAAAAAAAACAGGGGCGCCTTGTTTGGGTTGATCATCATTACACTGGCGGTACTGGTTTCGGGGTTTGGTTATGTCATTGCGCCGGATAATTCGCCCAATGCAGATCTGCAAACCGTAGAGATACAGGCTAAGAAGCCGGGATACACACAGCAGTTCTTAAAGATACCGGGCTCAAAAAATACAGGCGGTAATTGGCTTGATCATTTTATCAGCGGCAAAAAAAATGATTTTCAACTGGTTCCTATAAAAGGATATCGTATTCATAGCGACAGTCTTTTAATAAATAAATTCATTGACGATGATACAACAGTTGTTCAATATTATTCGATCAACCAATTGACCAATAACGATCCGGCATCCATTCAAAAAAATATTATCACTAAAAAATACTGGCTCGGTACCGATAAATTCGGGAGGGACATTTTAAGCCGCCTGATCATCGGCACAAGAGTAAGCCTGGCCGTGGGTTTGATCGCTGTATTGATCTCTTTGACCCTCGGCATTATCTTAGGCGCCTTGGCCGGTTATTACCGTGGCTGGGTTGATGAAGTTATTATGTGGCTGGTAAATGTTACCTGGAGTGTCCCTACTTTATTATTGGTCTTTGCCATAACCATGGCCATGGGAAAAGGATTCTGGCAGATATTTATTGCTGTTGGCCTAACCATGTGGGTGAGTGTGGCCCGTTTGATACGAGGACAGGTAATGGCCATCAAAGAAATGGAATATGTACAGGCAGCACGTGCATTGGGTTTAAAGAATAGTCGTATCATAATCCGGCATATTTTACCAAACATCCTCGGACCAGTAATGGTTATTGCTGCCGCCAATTTTGCAACAGCCATCATTGTAGAAGCAGGCTTAAGTTTTTTAGGCATCGGTATTCAGCCGCCGCAACCCAGTTGGGGACTGATGATCAAAGAGAATTATAATTTTATCATCACACATAATCCTTTGCTTGCTTTAATACCAGGCTTCGCCATCATGTTATTAGTGCTGGCTTTTAATTTATTGGGGAATGGATTGAGAGATGCGGTGGATGTGAGGGA
>JBDSXS010000215.1:0-7119 GCA_039926045.1 Ferruginibacter sp. | reverse complement strand
ATGGTACGGTCACCTACTATTACTTCGGTACCCCAAACCTGGTTCAATATTTCGTTGCGCAAAAAAACTTTACCGGGTTTGCCGGCTAATAAAGCCAGTAGTTCAAACTCTTTACGTGCAAGAATGATATCCTTGCCCTGGTAGGTAACAATATATTTTTCCCGGTCAATGATCAGGTCACCAACCTGCAATATGCCTGTATCTTCTTTATTGATCCTTCTGAACATTGCATTAACCTTACTTACCAGCACTTTCGGACTAACCGGTTTGGTTATAAAATCATCAGCTCCTGTTTCCAGGCCTTTTACTTCTGTTCCTTCATCGCTTAGTGCAGTTAAAAAAATGATCAGGGTATCATTAAATGCCGGTTGCAGGCGCAGTATATTACAGACTTCTATACCATTTTTCCCCGGCATCATAATATCCAGAATGATGAGGTCAGGATTAAAGCGCTTTGCCTGGTCAAGGGCTTCATTCCCGTTTTTGGCGGTTATTACCTCGTAGCCTTCATTTTTTAAATTGTACTGGATGATCTCGATGATATCGGGTTCATCATCAGCAATTAGTATTTTTTTAACAGTACTTGTAACACTCATACGGTGCAAAAATAGTCTTTACCTTTAATCAGGAACGCAGTTTGCATGTAGTTTTGTATTATCAAATTGTTAACTGAATTGCAACGACTTAATAATAAATTCTGTGTATAAAACGATACATATGCAGACCCTCGTGAATTTTCAGCATCTTTGCCGGTGAACAGACTATGAAAAAATATTTATTTCTCCTTCTGCTATTAGTTTCAGTATCTCCTGTTTTTGCTAACCGGGATTCTGTCATTGTGCCCATTTACAGGCAGCTTTTTCATGATAAGATAAATGATGAACAAACCCAGATCGACAAACTGGATGGAAAAAAAGATGGGCTTGTCAGCGCTACGCATAAGCCTGAAATAAACCTGGTGATCACCGATGTAATGATTAGAAAGATCGATGAACTGGTGATCTATGTAGAAAAAGAGCCAAGGCTCAAAACGAACAATGAAAAGATCAGGTACCTGGGTTATATAGAGAATGTATTAAAAGCCTATAAACATAACTGGAAATCAAAGGAGTTTAACCCGGTATATGCGCCTGTGTTGATCGAAAACTTTGAAAAGATAATGGTTGGCAATATTGACAACATCAGTATGGCACCCGTAATAGAAAAGTTGCCCTACCCCGTTGGTAAGCCATTAGCAGATATATTTCCTGAAAATAAAGGCTATGCAGAAAGTAAAAATATCCTCTACAAAAAATTCTGTGTACTCAACCCTGATAAAATTTTACAAACATTAGAGCCATACGTCAACGAACCATTTGCCGACTCCCTGGTTGTAATAAGTACTAAGTATAATCCAACTGCCATTTATTCTGTAGCCCAGGCTTCAAATTCTAAGTTAGGAAAGCTTATACACCGAAATACCGATCCGCTGGTAATGGCCATTGTTGAATTGAGTAAAACCCCCAATGCACTTTTATATTTTCCTTTTTTAGATGATATTTTAAAAGGGAGGAAAACAGTTGAAAGTATCAGACGTTATGTAGGTGATGCCGAAAATGTTTATGACAGCATTGGGTATTTTAAGCTGCTGGTACAAACAGAAATTGAATATTTCAAACGTATGACCTCGCCAGCCAAAGATACGCCTATCGCCATGTTTGGGCCCAACGGGTTAAGGGAGGTTTTAAAAAATAAAGCTTTTCAGCATTTTGTTAATCCCATCAATACCCTCCATGATCTCACCAATATCAATACACGGATGCGGTCAACAGATTCCCTCTCGGCTGTAGACCTTTATTATATGATCGCTTTGAACGAAAATGAGATCTATACCTCCAGTTATAAACACAGTTTTTTCCGTTTACTGCAAAGGCTGGGTAAAGAGCCAAGAACAGATTCATTATTGTTGACCGTTCATTTTGATTACTTTAAAAAGTTCATTAAAATGGCTGCCAATTTCAACAAGCTTGATACTTTCTTAAAATTCATGCCCGTTACAGCCTCCGAAACTTTAATGCGTGGATTTATTGCCAACCTTGATAACACCGGCAACCTGGAAGATGCCATTGATGTGGCCGATTCGTACAGCAGCATTACCGATAAAAAATTACAAAGTGCCATACTGACCTATGTAAAAGAAAATGAAAAGATCTGTATCCAAAAAAATAACCGGCGGGGTAAAACCATCTATGGATTATTAAAAACCATCTTTTTATCTGCTGATAGTGCCAATAAAATTGATCTTACCAGTGTGCTTGGCATTCCGAGTATATATGAGATTGAAAATAAAGATATGCGGGATGACAGCGGCAGGATCATACAACAGGTTTATTGGTATGGCGATAAAGATGGAAAAACTTTCTTCCCATCTTTCATTAATTCTTTTTCTCCTAAGGAATGGACGATCACTCCCTCCAGCGAGTGGTACGAGATACGATCTAAAAAAGGAAATGTTTGGGTTTATGCCAACCGCCCACTTGATAATGATGCCAACCTGGATGACAGTGCCCAGGTACATTTAAACAATTACCTTGACGACCATGACCTACACCCGGCGGTAGTTGTACATCGTGGACACAGTTACTGGCTGCCTCGTACCATTAAACGTATGAGCGGCAATGCAAAGATCGTTATGCTTGGCTCCTGCGGAGGCTTTAAAAATTTGAATAACATTATTGAAGTTAATCCCGATGCCCATATCATCTCAACAAAAGAGATCGGCAGCGGTGATATCAACAGGCCCATTCTTAATTACCTGAACCAAACATTTGAATCCGGTAATAAACTCGTTTGGAAAGATATGTGGATATCACTTACCAGGTTATTCTCTACTGATCCCAACAGATCGGTCAGGGAAAGCTGGGAAGATTATATTCCGCCCTATAAAAACCTGGGTGCCATTTTTTTGAAAGGGTATAATAATATGTCGCAGGAGAATTAATCAGTTGGGAATGGGCGATTTGCAGTTGGCAATACAAGCAGACTGCATAAATTTAGGCAACTCCTTAACTTCTAAACCACTCAACCCAAAACACCAAACCCAAAACCAAAACCCGCTTACCTTTACAAAATGGCAGATAAACCAAAGGCGAAAAGAAAAATATTTAATTTTTCATTACTGCGAAGGGTATTTCATTTTGCGGCTCCTTACAAAAATAAATTTTACGGATCATTGGTATTGGCAATTGTACTTGCGGTTATTTCGCCGGTAAGGCCATACCTGATTCAGCTAACCATTAATGATGGTATAAAAGGAGATACATCTTCCCATTTAATTAATGGGCCCGGAGGCTTTATCATTGAGATCACCATTATACAGATCGTATTGCTGTTACTGGAAACGGGCTTTCGTTTTTTATTTACTTTCCTAACCGCATCACTGGGGCAAAGCGTTGTAAAAGACATGCGGGTGAGCACTTATAAAAAAATACTTCACCTCAATTTATCGCATTACGATAAAACGCCTATCGGTACGCTTACCACCAGGACGATCAATGACATTGAGTCGATCAATGATATTTTCAGTGATGGATTAATACCCATTATTGCAGATCTATTATCCATCATTTCTGTTTTGGCATATATGTTTTCTGTAAGCCCGCAATTAACTTTAGTATGCCTGGCTCCTTTTCCGTTTTTAATTGTGGCTACTTATTTTTTTAAGGAAAGCGTGAACAAATCTTTCATCAGGGTGCGGAATGCAGTGGCCAACCTGAATGCATTTGTGCAGGAGCATATTACCGGCATGTCCGTGATACAGGCTTTTGCTGCCGAGAAGCGTGAATTCAACAAATTCAACAACATCAATAAAGAGCACCGTAACGCCAATATTAAAGGCATTTTTGCTTACTCTGTTTTTTTTCCGGTTGTGGAACTGGTGATGGCATTATCAATTGGGATGCTGGTATGGTGGGCAGCAAAAGATGTGGTTGGGCCCGGGCAGGCCGAAAAAGTAGCAGGAGTCATCACTGCTTTTATCCTTTGCCTTAATTTATTGTTCAGGCCGCTTAGGGTTATTGCCGATAAATTCAATGTACTGCAAATGGGTATGATCGCCGGTGAACGGGTATTTAAAGTTTTAGACAATGAGGATACCACAATAAGTGAAGGCAATGCAACAACAGCACATTTAAAAGGTAAAGTGGCATTTGAAAAGGTTTGGTTTGCTTACATAGATAATCAATATGTATTAAAAGATATCAGCTTTACCATCAATCCCGGCGATACACTGGCAATTGTTGGACATACCGGCAGCGGTAAAACTTCCATCATCAGTTTATTGAACAGGTTGTACCCGCTTAATGATGGCTCCATAAAGATCGATGATATCAATATAAAAGATTTTCATCTTGATGACCTGAGGTCCAGGATCGCCGTTGTGTTACAGGATGTTTTTCTCTTCAGCGGTTCTGTAAAGGATAATGTAACCCTGCGCAATCCCAACATTAAAGATGAAGAAGTGGTGAGGGCTGCAAAACTGATCGGCATACATGATTTTATTATGCAGCTACCCGGCAACTACGATTACAATGTGATGGAAAGAGGTGCCACACTTTCGCTGGGCCAGCGCCAACTGCTCTCTTTTGTAAGGGCTTTATTGTACGATCCAACAATTTTGATCCTGGATGAAGCCACTTCATCCGTAGATACAGAAAGTGAAGCTTTGATCCAGCACGCCATTGAAAAACTGATCGCAAACCGCACCTCCATTGTCATTGCCCACCGCCTGTCAACCATCCGCAAAGCGGATAAGATCATCGTACTTGACCAGGGCGAAATAAAAGAAACAGGCAGTCATGATGAATTGCTGGAAAAACAGGGATTTTACTACCAGTTGCACAAGATGCAGTTTGAAAAACAGGAGAAAGTGATGTAAATTTGAGATATGCAAAAAGCAGGAATTACAACATATAGCAGTAAGGAAGAACTTGAAAACGCCCGGGCTTTGGAGGCCTCGCGATCATCGTATACCGAAAGATTTTATATGCTGATGAAGCTAATTAAAGTTTCCAGTATGATAAGCAAAGCAAAAATCATAGAATCTCCCGTTATCCCAAATCAGTAATAAAATATGGATGTTTTTGATGAAGATATATTATCACTTTGGAATTGTCTTTTCAAAAACGAAGTCAGGTATATTATGATCGGGGGCTTTGCGATCAATTTGCATGGTTATAACAGATCAACAAAAGATATTGACATTTGGATTGAAGATACCTTAGAAAACAGGAAACATTTAAGAAAAGCCCTTAAAGAACAAGGCTCAGGTGATTATGCCCCTATTGAAACAATGGATTTTATACCCGGCTGGACTGATTTTCAGCTGAATATGGGTTTTAAATTGGACATAATGACTTCTGTAAAAGGTTTAGAGAAAATCGGTTTTGAAGAATGTTTTAAATATGCTGTTGTTGCGGAAATTGAACATACAATGGTTAGATTTTTGCACTATAACCATCTGATAACCTGCAAAAAAGCTGCCGGAAGACCTCAAGATTTAGCGGACATTATAGAATTGGAAAAAATCAGGCAAGCAGGAATAGGAAATAATCCCTAAATTCTTCTCCCTCAATTTTTAATTTCCCCCCTCCATCCTTATCTTTGCGGCAAATTAGAGGTATATTATGTCATCAAAGAGCGTCAAATCATTACTGGTAGCGGTTTTCAGCATAAGTTTAGTGTTTTTTTCAAATGCGTCTTTTGCCCAACATCCAACTGTTGAAGAACCTGCTAAAAAAGCAAAGATTTTTGACGCCAATGAAGTAATATTCGGCCATATCATGGATGCCCATGAATTTCACTTTTTATCTTACAAAGGAGCCGATGGCCATGAGCATCATGCCACCATTCCTCTTCCTGTGATCTTATATTCCAAAGAAAAAGGATTTTCATGCTTCATGTCTTCAGCTTTTCACCACGGTGAGCATGTAGTAGATGGTTATGCTTTATTGACCAATGAAAAGATTGATGAAGAAAAATTAGACCGCAATAAATATGCAGCCGGAAAAATTGTAGCAGTAGATGCAAACGGAAAAATTGACGAAACTGCTTCAGCTGGTATTTATGATCTTTCTCTTACCCGTAACGTGGTACAAATGTTCCTGGCACTCACCTTATTGGTTATCATCCTCATCGGCGTGGCCCGCAAATATGGCACCGGCCAGGGTATAACTTCGGCGCCAAAAGGTATGCAAAACACCATGGAAACCATTGTGAATTTTGTTAATGACGAAGTAGCCAAACCAAACCTGGGTGCAAAAAGTAAAAAATACCTGCCTTACTTGTTAACTGTGTTCCTGTTCATACTCATTAATAATATTGTGGGTTTAATTCCGGGTACGGCAAATGTTACCGGCAATATTGCCTTTACATTCGTATTGTCGATCATCTCCTTTGTAGTGATCCTGTTCAGCAGTAACAAACATTACTGGATGCATATCATTAACCCGCCGGGCGTACCGGGTTGGGTAAAAGTTATCCTGGTACCGGTAGAGATCCTTGGAATTTTCACCAAACCTTTTGCCTTAATGATCAGGTTATTTGCCAACATGGTAGCAGGGCATATCCTCATCATCTGTTTGATATCGCTCATCTTTATCATGGCGGCATTGAACCAATATGTAGGTTGGGGCTTTTCTCCTTTCTCTATTGCTTTTACCATTTTCATTTATTTTATCGAGGTATTGGTTGCTTTTTTACAGGCCTTTATCTTCACCATATTAACAGCAGTATTTATTGGCCAGGCTTTTGAAGGTGGGCATCCGGAAGAAGGCCATGGACATATTGATCCTGCGGCGGCATAAATATTATTTTACGTTTTTTTTAACCAACATAAATTCACAATTATGGATTTTTTCTTATTAGACGGCATGGCTAACGCAGGTGGTGCAATTGGTGCCGGCCTGGGTGCTATCGGTGCCGGTGTAGGTATCGGGCAGATCGGTAAAGGTGCTTTGGAATCAATTGCACGTCAACCGGAAGCCATCAATGATATCCGCAGCAACATGATCCTTACTGCCGCACTGGTAGAGGGAGCAGCCCTGTTTGCGATCATCATCGGTTTCTTAGCTATGGTGCTTT
>JBDSXS010000214.1:0-6544 GCA_039926045.1 Ferruginibacter sp. | reverse complement strand
GTTGTTGGTTCATCAAAAAT
This sequence comes from Ferruginibacter sp., assembly GCA_039926045.1. Classification (GTDB taxonomy): domain Bacteria; phylum Bacteroidota; class Bacteroidia; order Chitinophagales; family Chitinophagaceae; genus Ferruginibacter. The sequence goes on along the minus strand of JBDSXS010000214.1, from coordinate 6,524 downwards.
AAATAAGATGCTACCCTGTGTTCTTCCTTTACCCAAAAAAGAAGCAAGTTTCACCCGTTGTGCTTCACCTCCTGATAAAGTATCGGATGATTGCCCGAGTTTTACATAGCCAAGCCCTACATCGCTCAAAGGTTGTATCTTCTTTGCCACATCAACGCCGTTCTTATCAGCGCCATAAGAAGCATTAAAAAATTCAATGGCTTCATCAACACTCATTTCCAGTACATCATGAATACTCTTGTCCTTGTACTTTACTTCAAGTACTTCTTCCTTAAAACGTTTGCCGCCACACACATCGCAGGTTAGGTGTACATCAGCCAAAAACTGCATTTCAATGGTTTGTTCACCTTCGCCTTTGCAGGCATCACATCTTCCCCCATCTACATTAAATGAAAAATGTTTTGGCATGAAACCCCGCATTTTACTTAAAGGTTGTTTACTGTACAGGTCCCTTATTTCATCATAGGCTTTAATATAAGTAACCGGGTTGCTGCGGGATGATTTTCCGATCGGGTTCTGGTCAACCATTTCCACCTGTGCAATAAAGTCAATATCCCCGCTGATAGATTTATGCAAACCGGCTTTTTCAATAAACTCGCCTTTCAGTTTCTGCAAAGCAGGATATAAGATCTGTTTTACCAGTGTTGTTTTGCCGCTGCCACTCACCCCTGTTACCACACAAAAAACCTGTAATGGAAATTCAACAGACAGGTTCTTTAAATTATTCTGTTTAGCACCTGTAAGTTTAACAGACCGGTTCCATTTGCGCAATTGTTTAGGTGCTTCAATTTTTAATTGTCCTGATAAATATTTACCTGTTAAGCTCTCTTTATTATGTATGATCTCATCATAATCGCCTTCAGCAACTACCTCTCCACCCAAATGGCTTGCCAGCGGCCCCATGTCAATGATATGATCAGCTTCCCTCATCATCATTTCATCATGCTCCACTACCACCACCGTATTTCCCAGGTCTCTTAATTCTTTTAAAACTTTGATCAGCCTTTCCGTATCACGGCTGTGTAAACCAATAGAAGGTTCATCCAGGATGTATAAAGAATTGGTTAAATTACTGCCCAGGCTTCGGGTGAGTTGAATGCGCTGGCTCTCTCCCCCGCTTAAAGAATTTGCCAAACGGTTTAAAGTAAGGTAACCAAGTCCAACATCCAGCAGCGTTTTTATGCGGTGATGGATCTCAATTAAAATTCTTTTGGCCACCTGTTGATCATATTCGCTCAGCTTTAATTTTTCGAACCAGGTATACAGATCCTTTACCGGCAATTCGCATAACTGCCCGATATGCATCCCTCCTACTTTTACATACAATGCTTCAGGGCGAAGACGATATCCTTTACATGTGGTACAAAGTGTACGGCCACGGTAGCGACTTAACAAAACACGGTACTGTACTTTGTATAGATTTTGTTCTACCTCTTTAAAAAAATCGTTGATACCGTTTGCGTATTCGTTGCCATCCCACAGATCAGCCAATTGTTTTTCTGTGAGATCAATAATGGCTTTGTGAACAGGGAAGTTGAATTTCTTTGCTGCAGTAATAAAACGATCTTTCCATAAGCCAAGCTTCTCACCTTTCCAGGGCGCCACGGCGCCCTCATAAACACTTAAACTTTTATCCGGGATAATCAGATCGGGATCAATACCCAGTATTTGCGAAAATCCTTCACAGGTTGGACAGGCTCCGAATGGATTGTTGAATGAGAACAAATTCGGCACCGGCTCTTCAAACACAATTCCGTCTGCTTCAAACTTATTGGAAAAATGCAGCAGCTTCTCTTTGTTGATCTCTAAATACATTTCGCCCTCGCCTTCATAAAATGCGGTATTCACAGAATCGGCAATACGGTGTTTATCATCTTCGTCAAAAGTTTTTGCAACCAGCCTGTCAACCAACAAAAAAGCCCCCCCGCCCCCCAAGGGAGGAGTTTTGGAGCCTGTATTTTTAAAGTGCTTTTTAATTTCATTATCATTCATAGCCAGCAGGTCTTCAATGCGCACAACTTCTTTATTTATATACAACCTGGAGAAACCTTTCTGCAATAAAATATTCAGTTCTTCCTGTACATTTCGTTTGGCGTGTTGTTTAAAAGTAACCAGCAATAATATTTTATCACCCGTAGGCAAATTTTCAATGGCTTTCACTACATCAGCCACATCATCCTTACTTACTTCTTTACCGCTTACCGGGGAGATCGTCTTCCCGGTCCTGGCAAATAAGAGCCGTAGGTAATCATAAATCTCCGTCATGCTACCCACGGTACTGCGTGGTGTACGGGTAATAACTTTCTGTTCGATCGCAATGGCCGGACATAAGCCTTTTATAAAATCAACATCGGGTTTATTCATACGCTGCATGAACTGGCGGGCATAAGCACTTAGGCTTTCGGCATAACGGCGCTGCCCCTCGGCAAATAAAGTATCAATGGTTAAAGAAGATTTGCCCGATCCAGAAACACCGGTGACCACAATTAACTGGTCACGGGGAATGGTTACTGATATATTTTTCAGATTATGAACCCTTGCTCCTTTAATATAAATACCCGCTTGTTTGGACATCCGTTCTTCCGTTTTTTTTGCTTTTTCTATAGCCATGGCTCAAAAATAGTACATTAATTATGTTACAATGAAAATGTGAAATATTTCTTAAAGAACTGTTTAGCAGCTTGTAGCATACCTGCATTCAGTATATTTACGATGCTAACGAATATATAAAATTGAGTGTTTTTACTTACACAATATTCATAAACATCTTATACTTTTACTGTCCAATATCCAAAAAAATGAAAAGCCGTTAAAGCCTATCTAAAAGACTTCTACGCATTTTTTCACCATTTTTGGACCTGTTACCTAACAATCTAAAACTGTAGAAGTTTATGAAAATCCTGAGCAATCTTACCGACCAGCAGCTTATCCATTTATATATGGAAGGAGATGCCAATGCCCTTGCAACGATAGTAATACGTTATAAGGACAAAATTTACACCTCTATTTATTTATTGGTTAAAGACAAGTACCTGACCGAAGACATTTTCCAGGATGTTTTCATCCGTATCATCGACACTTTAAAAGGTGGCCGTTATACTGACGAAGGCAAATTTTTACCCTGGGCCATGCGTATTGCACACAATATGTGTGTTGACCATTTCAGAAAGGTTAAGCGTACACCAACTATTAAAACCAGCGACGACCGTGATATTTTTGAAGTGCTGAACTTTTCTGAACCCGGTGTGGACCACAAAATGATGAATGGCCAGAGCCATGATAAAGTTAGGAAAATGGTTGACCTGCTGCCGGAAGACCAGCGTGAGGTGATCATTTTACGCCATTATGCTGACCTGAGCTTTAAGGAAATTGCTGATCTGACCAACTGCAGTATCAACACGGCCCTGGGCCGCATGCGTTATGGTTTGATAAATCTGCGTAAGATGATGACAGAAAAACAAATAGCATTATAACCTCATCCCAGCCTTCTCCTTTAGGAGAAGGAGAAATCTGTAACTCCCAAACACAATTAAAAAACCTCCGATTTAACGGAGGTTTTTTTATGTAAGCTATTTTCCATGGTTAAGCTCCGCTTAATAAGTAAAACCAGCCACTAACTAAAAGCAATCATTAGATAACGGGGTATCCGGGTATTTTACATATGGAAACACTAATATCGCTTCAATATGAAAGTTCAGTTGAAAAAGCACCTTAAAATAGAAACAACTGCAGATACCCTGGTGTTTATCATCCAGGCACTGATCATCATAATACTGACTGTAATTTAATAATTACCGGTACCGGGATTAGAAATGCCGGTTTATTTTTTCTTAGTTTTCTCAAAGGCCTGCAGGCCACATAGCAACCAGTCCTTATACTCTTTAATGCTTGGTGTATAACCTACAGGGTAGTTCATTAATATTTCTTCATTGTTTAAAATGGCATAAAGCGGCTGTGCATTATTTCTAAAATTCTCGGTTTCAAAAGTCGCCCATTTATCGCCTACAGAAGTGATCTCCTTTTTAATGCCTTCCCTGGTGGTGTAAGTAAACTGTTGTGACGCAGGCAGGTTTTTCTTATCATCGACATACAGGGATACAAGAATAAATTTTTTACTCATTATATTTTTTATCTCTTCATTGGTCCACACATTTTCTTCCATACGCCGGCAGTTAACACAGGCATATCCTGTAAAGTCAATAAGTATTGGTTTATTTTCTGCTTTTGATCGCTGCAATGCCTCTTCGTAATCTTTTATTGGTTTAAGATCTTCGCAGTTTGCCGGATTATCATAAATACTGTAACAGAGTGGCGGCGGAAAACCACTGATATAGGTAAGATTGGCATATTTTGTATTGGTCAATCCGGGTACAAGATAAATGGTTGACGCGGCAAAAACAGCTGCAAACAGGAACCGCAGTTTGCCAGGCCGTTCCATGGGACTACCCTTGGTGAACCTAATTACATTCAAGAGGTAAAGGGTGATACCGATACCAGACAGTATCCAGATTCCGATAAATACCTCTCTTTTTAAAATGCCCCAGTGCATTACCAGGTCGGCATTGGATAAAAATTTAATGGCCAGGCCTACTTCAATAAAACCTAATACCACTTTTACATCACTAAGCCAGCCACCTGATTTGGGCAATGAATTTAACCAGTTGGGAAATAAGGCGAACAAAGCAAACGGTAGTGCCAGTGCCAAACCAAAACCACCCATACCAGCTGTTAACTGCACAGCTCCTCCCGAACCTGTTAATGAACCTACCAGCAATGATCCCAAAATAGGTCCGGTACACGAGAAGGAAACTATGGCCAGGGTAAGCGCCATAAAAAAAATACCGAGGAGATTCCCGGTTCCTGCCTTGGAATCTGCCTTGCCCGAAATGCTGCTGGGTAAAGTAATTTCGTACAGGCCGAAAAATGACAATGCAAAAAGAATGAATACTACAAAAAAGATAACATTGAGCCAGGGATTGGTAGAAACGGAATTTAATATTTCGGGGCTGGCAGTTTCAACAAAATAAAAGGGAACACTCAGCAATACATAAATAAGAAAGATAAAAAATCCATAGGTTGAAGCATTGATAACACCCTGCCTTTTGGTTAATGCTTTTTTTGTAAAAAAAGAAACCGTTAAAGGGATCATGGGAAAAACGCAGGGCGTAACCAGGGCAAGTAATCCACCCAGGAAGCCCAAAAGGAAAATGCCAAGTAAGTCGCCTGTTATGGACCCCGTTCCGCCACATGGATTAACCGGGTTCTTCAGATCAATGGAAGGTATTAAGATCCGGTTGGTGTTTGAAATAATACCACCTTCCATTTCAATTTCGATCTTTACTTCTTCAGGAATAAAAGATTCGATGTTGGCCGTATTATAAAGCAATGTTGCTTTCAATTTGGCCGGTACAACTCCCGACAGGCTCAACCTTTGAACGACTAGCAGGCTTTCTTCAACTACATCAGTTCGTGTATTAAAAATTTTATCCGTAATGGTTTTGATATTGCCCGTTATTACCGGGGTACCTACGGTTTGTATAGCAGAATCTGAAAAACTGATCTTAAAATCTTCCAGGCCCACAGCTATGTTTGGCTTTGCATAAACATGCCAACCTTCTTTAATGGTTCCTTTAAGCTGAATCTCATACTGTCCATTTACAATCTTCTTTCCGGTGGCCTGCCATTGTACAGCCGAAGAATCCTGTGCATACCCGGATATCTGGAAACTGAATAAGACTATAGTGAGTAAAAAAAGAACCTTTTTAGAAAGCATACTATTTATTTATAAAAAATCCCGAGAGGATATATCGGGAATATGGTAAAGCAGTTTATTTGCCGCCTACATTAATGGCAAACGGAATGTCTTTGGGTGGCAGGCATTGCCTGTCGTTACAAACCATAAAAGTGACCGTTCCTTTAACCACTGTTGCAATCGGTGTTTTTACTTTTATGTTTTGAACAAAAGTTACCTGTTTTGTATAATACTTTATAACAGACTTGAAATTCTTATCATAAGATTTCTCCTGCTTGCCTATCTCTTTTATTTTACCGTTAAAGCTGATCAGGGGATTCATGGTAAAAGCGAAAGCAGTTGGCTCCGGCCCTTCACCTGCCTCCTGTGCGTATAAATGCCAATTACCGTCAATGGTTGCGGTCATGTGCAGTTCATAGGTTTTATCAGCAATTTTTTTTGCTGTATAGGTCCATGTTACAGGATTGTTGATCTGTGCATTTGCAAATCCTGCAAACAAGAGTAAAAACATGGCTGAAAAAATCTTCTTCATGTACATTTTTTTCATATGCGAATTTACGGCTTTATAAGCTCTTCAGATGTCTGCTTAACGACCGTTTATCCCTTATTATTGTTAATTTATTCCAAACAGGTGATTGAAAACATTTTTTCCATCAACATTTCCCAATGCAGTACTACAGGCTCTTTCCGGATGAGGCATCATACCAAATACATTTCTTTCCTTATTACAAATACCTGCAATGTTATCAATAGCACCATTTGGATTAGCTTC
>JBDSXS010000213.1:0-5818 GCA_039926045.1 Ferruginibacter sp. | reverse complement strand
AATTATTTCACCAATGGTTTGGAGACCTGGTTACGGCTGAAAGCTGGAGCCATATTACCGTAAATGAAAGTTTTGCCAATTACAGCGAAACCTTATGGGATGAATATAAGAAAGGAAAAGATGCAGGCGATGCACAGAATTTTAATGATATGCAGGGTTACTTACAGGGCCCGGGTAATCCATCAAAAGACCTCGTACGTTTTCATTATGCAGATAAAGAAGACGTATTTGATGGGGTGAGTTATAACAAAGGTGGCCGCGTATTACACATGCTGCGCAACTATGTTGGTGATGAAGCTTTCTTTAAATCATTGAACAACTATTTAACCACCAATAAATTTAAAGCTGGTGAAGCAGGTATGCTGCGACTTGCTTTTGAAGAAGTAACCGGTAAGGATATGAACTGGTTCTGGAACCAATGGTATTATGGCAGCGGGCACCCCATTGTAAAGATCGATTACAATTATGATAATGGAAAAGCCATGGTCATTATTGAACAAACACAAAAGACCGGTAAGGTTTTCAATTTCCCGATTGCCATTGATGTTTACACAGGCACTGCTAAAAAAAGGTACAATGTATGGGTTGATAACAAAGTTGATACATTCACTTTCAATTATACCCAAAAACCCGACCTGATAAATGTTGATGCTGATAAAATAATGTTATGGGTTAAAACCGATAATAAGACAGCTGAAAATTATGTTCACCAGATAAAATATGCACCTAACTATTTAGACCGTAAAGAAGCGCTTGATTATTTTGCCAAAAAAGAAATGCGGGAACTGTCAACCGGGCTGGCAGATAAATATGCACCATTAAGGAGAAGTACAATAGCCAAACTGGAAACTTCTAAAATTGCTGAAGATGCAAAAATTATTGAAGCCATTGAAAAAATTGCCAATACCGATAAAGACAGGAAGACCAAAGCTGCTGCCATTTCTTACCTGGCAAAAACGAGCAATGCCAAATACAGGATGCTGTATGAAAAAAATATCACAGACAGCAGCTATTCAGTTGCCGGTGCGGCTTTAGAAGGGTTGGTTGGTTTAGACCCGGCCAAATCATACGAGCTTGCAAAAAAATACAGTACTGATGCCAAAGGCGACCTGGGAACTATAGTTAATGACGTGATCATTAAAGAAGGTACAGAAGCTGATTTTGATTTTATAGCCAAGCGCTATGATGACATGCCGTTAAGCGAAGAGAAACTGGGTGGAACAGCCAGTTTTGCAAGCTATCTTGAAAAAGTAAAAAACCCCGCCAATGTTAAAAAAGGAATTGACATGATCATCAAATTCCGCAATGCTATACCCGAGCAATTCAGGAGTTTTACAGACCCCATGCTTGTAGGTGGATTAACCAAATTAGGAAAAGCAAAAGGAAAAGAGATCGAAGATTATATCAATAATAGTCTGAAATAAGCCATTGAACAATGAAGAAAAATGCCTCCTTATCCGGGGGCATTTTTTATTAGTGGATTAATAACAAGTTTAATTAGATCCTGAAGTGAACTCAATACCCGTATCGGTAATATTGGTATTTCCTTTTTGATGACGTGAGTTTAATTCAGCTTGTATCAGGGATATTTCATATTCATATTGCTGAATTTCTATGCTATTCTTTTCAGCAATTTTACCAGTTAACTGTGCCGTTTGGCGGGCAAGCATATCCAATAATATCTCAATATCCAGTCCCCCTAAGTTTTGCATTTTTATCGTTGGTTTCAAGTAATAGTATTTACAGCAAAAATCATGCGTAGCAAGTTTTTCTGAGAATTATATAAAAAGCACCTGGTATTAGCAGGTGCCTTTTGAATTTCTTATTTAAAATTTAACCATTACCAACTGCCACTTGCTCCGCCGCCGCCAAAGCTACCACCGCCAAAACCACCGAATCCGCCACCACCCGAGCTTCCGCCTCCACCGCCACTCCAACCACCTCCACGCCCACCGCTACCGCTGAGCATATTTGCAATGGTCCAGGCTGCAAAACCCCGGCGGCTCATAAATGAACCACCACCACCTTTGCCTCCGTTAAAGGCCAAAAAAAGTACAATGAGTATGATGATAAAAATGATACGACCAAAACCGCCACCGCTGCTTTTTCCATAATTCTCAGGTGCAGTATATTCTCCTTTAACAGCCTGTATGATGGCATCTGTTCCTTCTTCTATACCACGGTAATAATCCTGGCCCTTAAAATTGGGTTTAATAACCTCCTCAATAATTTGTTTACAGGTAATATCGGGCAATGCCCCCTCTAAACCATAACCCGGAGAAATATTTAGTTTCCTGTCATCTAATGCTATCAATAAAACAACTCCGTTATTAGTACCTTTTTGACCTACACCCCATTTTCTGCCTAATTCAATTGCATAATCTGCTATATCTACCCCACCCGTTGTTTTTACAATTACAACAGCAATATTGGTCGATGTAGAATCATCAAAAAGTTTCAGTTTAGTTTCAAGTGCCTGTTCCTGTAAGGAAGTAAGCGTTCCTGTAAAATCATTGACAAGTTTGGGCGGATTGGGTGCAGGGGGTATATCCTGAGCCCATCCGGCAAAACCGGTCAACAATAAAATGAATAGAAATATTTTTTTCATCCTGATCTTACTAAAAGTATTTAGTTACCGAATACAATATCATCCGGCAATTCGTTCCTGTCTTCTGTTGGTATGTATGGAAATTTTTCTTTTAATGTTTGCCCTATCTGTGCAATACATTGCTCAATGCCATTACTGATATTATCTTTAGTAAACTGGCTAAGCATTTTTTTTACAGCCGCATCCCAGTATTCTGCTCCTGCTCTCTGGTAAATGCCTTCATCAGCAAACAGTGCCAGCTCCTGGTGATCCATCGCTATGTACAGCAACACTGCATTACGATGCTCGGTCTCCTGCATTTTTAATTTAAAGAAGATTTCTGCAGCCCGGTCGATAGCATCCACATAAGCATTTTTACTTTCCACATAGATCCTTATCTCACCACTGGTCTCTTTTTCGGCCAGGCGAATAGCTTCCACTATCTGCGCTTTATCTTCGGCAGAAAAGAACTCTTTCTTTTTAAAAAATGAAAATATGCCCATTAAAATTTTATTTCTATTGATTTTCCGGAACCGGCATCAGACTGGAAACCTGTTTTTTCTTTAAACCCGAAAATGCCTGCTACCAGTTTGGTTGGAAAAGTTCTTACCGCAGTGTTATATTTATTGATCGCTTCATTAAAATCCTTGCGTGCAATTTTTATCCTTCGTTCTGTTCCTTCCAACTGTGTTTGTAAACCTAAATAGGCTGCCGTGCCTTTTAAGGTTGGATATTTTTCTATCCTGATAATTAAATTATTGGTGGCAGATGCCAATTCATCCTGGGCAGCAGCCTGCTGGTTAAATTCATTGGCAGAAACATTATTGGTATTAATATTTACTGATGCGGCTTTGCTCCTGGCTTCAGCAATTTTTTCGAGGGTTGTTTGTTCAAAATCAGAAACCCCTTTTACCACGTTTACAATATTGGGAATGAGGTCCAGCCGCCGTTGATAAGCATTTTGAACCTCATTCGCCTGAAGCTTGACTTTTTCGTCCTTATTCACCAGGCCATTATAGGTTGTGATCATAAAAATTGCGATCACAAGTAAAATACCCCCGATAATAAAGCCGGTATACCTTTTTTTATTCATGGTTATCTACCCGTTGCGGCCGGCTTTATTTTTTTTCAAAATTAACCTCAACTTTCTTTTCTGCACCTGCATCTGCTTTAAATCCTTCTTTGGGATGGAAACCAAACATCCCGGCAAAAATGTTCATCGGGAAAGACCTTACCTTGGTATTATACACGTTCACCGCATCGTTAAAAACTTTCCTGGAGTTCTTAATATTATTTTCGATGCCTTCCAGCTGCGACTGTAATTGCAGGAAGTTTTGAGTTGCTTTCAGGTCAGGATAGTTTTCAACAACGGCCAGTAAACGGCTTAATGCGCCACTCATCTGGCTTTGAGCTGCCTGGAATTTTGCTATGTTTTCCGGTGTTAACTGATCTGCTGTAAAATTTACAGAAGTTGCTTTGGCCCTTGCCTCAACCAATTTGGTTAAAGTTTCCTGTTCAAAATTGGCAGCACCTTTAACGGTGTTAACCAGGTTACCAACCAGGTCAGAGCGGTTCTGGTATTCTGTTTCAACATTAGCCCAGGCCTTTTTTACATTTTCATCCTGCGTTACCATGCCATTATAACCACTGCAGCCCATAAAGACAATGACCAGAACGATCCCTAATATTATAAATAATCCAGTGCGTTTCATAATTGTTTGTTTTAGTGTTTGAAGTTAAAAGTAATATAGTTTTTTTATAGAAGACGTATAAGAAGTAAAAACATTTTACTCATCCTAAATCCTTCTCCTGAAGGAGAAGGATTTTAAGCAGTATGCTAACCGCTGATCGCTTTTATTCCGGGGAGAGTTTTACCCTCAAAATATTCCAGCATGGCTCCCCCTCCTGTACTTACATAACTTACCTTATCAGCCAGGTTAAATTTATTGACTGCTGCCACGCTGTCGCCACCGCCAACCAGGCTGAATGCGCCATCTTCTGTGGCAGCTGCTACCGCTTCGGCTATAGACTTAGTCCCGTGCTGGAATTTTTCCATTTCAAATACCCCCATCGGTCCGTTCCATAAAATGATCTTCGATTTGCTGATCACATTGCAAAACTGGGTGGTGGCGTTGGTGCCAATATCAAGTCCCATCCAATCATCGGGAATATTATTACTTGGCGCTACCGAGATCTCAGCATCCGCAGCAAACTTATCGGCTATTACGGAGTCGGAAGGCAGGTGAATGCATACGCCTTTCTCTTCGGCTTTTTTAAGCAGGTCTTTTGCGGTATCCAGCCGGTCATCTTCACAAAGTGATTTACCGATCTTGCCCCCTGCGGCTTTCATAAAAGTATAAGCCATACCGCCGCCGATGATGATGTCTGTTGCTTTTTCCAGCAGGTTCTCAATGATGAGTATCTTATCCGAAACCTTTGCCCCGCCGATGATGGCAGTAAATGGTCTTTCGGCAGCATGCAAAACTTTTTCGGCACTAGTCACTTCATCGTTCATTAAAAGGCCAAACATTCTTTTTTCTGCCGGAAAAAATTTAGCGATCACAGCCGTTGACGCATGTGCCCGGTGTGCTGTACCAAAAGCATCATTTACATACACATCTCCAAGCTTACTTAATTTCTCTGCAAAAGCTTCATCACCTTTTTCTTCTTCCTTATGAAAACGTAAATTCTCCAGAAGCAGAACCTCACCCGGCCTCAGCATTGATGCTGTCATTACTGCCTGCTCGCCAATACAATTATCTGCAAAGAACACTTTTGTTTTGCTGTTGTCTTGCCCGTCATTCAGTATTTTGTATAGCGGTTTCACCAGGTGCTTTAATGAGTATTTCTCTGTTGGCCCCTCTTTAGGGCGGCCCAGGTGACTCATTAATATAACAGCCCCACCATCTGTCAGAACTTTTTTGATCGTTGAAATAGTTGACGTCATACGGGTATCATCGGTGATGTTAAGGTCCGCATCCAGGGGAACATTAAAATCAACCCGGATAAGGGCTTTGTGGCCCGAGAAGTTGAAGTCCGAAAATTTACTCATACCCCTGTCCCCTAAAGGGGAACTTAATTTTAAAGATTATAAAATAAATAAAGCTTCCAAATATTTTGGAAGCTTTAAATTAAATATGTTGAATAAAGAACTAATTGTATAAGAGAGTGACACAACGATGTTGATTAAAGATAAGATGTCTGTTCCCAAAAAAACAAAACATAATCTTC
>JBDSXS010000212.1:0-4036 GCA_039926045.1 Ferruginibacter sp. | reverse complement strand
TGAATGCTGAAGCATTGATAAAAACAAGTGAGTTGCAAAAAGTGACTTTCTTCAGCCGTAGTAAAAACCGTTTATGGACCAAGGGCGAAGAAAGTGGTCATTATCTTTTTGTAAAAGAAATAAAAGTTGATTGTGATCATGATAGCTTACTGATCAAAGTGAACCCGGCAGGCCCAGTTTGCCATACCGGTGCTGATACCTGTTGGGATGAAAAGAATGAACCCGGTAATTTTTTAGTACAGTTGGAACAGATCATCGCAGAGCGAAAAAATAAGCCGGTAGAAGATTCTTATACCAGTTCTCTTTTTGCTAAAGGAATAAATAAGATAGCCCAAAAAGTGGGAGAGGAAGCGATCGAATTGGTTATTGAAGCCAAGGATGATAATGAAGGGCTGTTTAAAAATGAAGCTGCGGATCTGCTGTTTCATTACCTGGTACTGCTGCAGGCAAAGGGTTTGGGGCTTGAAGATATTGTAGCGATACTTAAAGAAAGGCACAGCAGGGAATAACAAAGTGTTGGTTCTTTTTTTTATCGGTGATCTGGCTGTAATCATTTTTAACTAATCCTGTATTGCCCTCGCTGCATGCTGCAAAAGGTTTTTACCCGTTAAAGAATCATACTGCCTGCCATAAAAAATAATGCTGTGGATGTTGGATGAAAGATTTTCTTTCTTAAAATAATATGACTTACCGGTAATACTATCCTGCTTTATGATGGTTGAATCTTTAGACAGGAAATTAATTAAAACACTTGTCCTGGACCTGGGAGGATTTGATAACAATAAATAAATTTCATAAAATTCCTGTTGAGAGTTGTTCGGCGTGAAAGTGCTCAGGGAATCTGTAAAAATGAATGCCGCTATTTTTTCAATGATGTTCCCGTTCTTATCAAATTTTAAATAATTCCTCCGCTCTGTCCCAAAACCTGTAAACCCATACTGGGAGAGTTCCCCGCTTTCGTTATACCAATAAGCGTCTCCAACCTGCCTTGTCCCCACCTGCCAGGCCATGCTGGCTAAGTGGCCATTCTCTTTGTACGAGTTTACAAATCCTTCTATTGAATTATTAAGGTATGGGATTTCCTGGAAAAGATCCCCATTCTCATGAAATGATCTTGCTACGCCGTTTAACCTGCCCGAATCATCCCTCACCTCTATCCGCTGCAAAGTTCCATTCTCATAGTAATAAAGCGCTGTGTCAACAAGCGCTTTGTTCTTATTGACCCAGCCTGACATTTTCAGCTTCCCGGAGGGATAGGATTCTTTAAAGGTCTCTTTGACTTTTTTATCGCAACCGGCCATCAGTATGCAGTATGCAATAATAAAGCAGCTATATAATGCAATGTTCTTTTTCATTTTTATGAAGCTGTGTGGAAAATTTTGATGACCACTATTTGGGTTTCAAAAACCGGGCCGCAATAGGGTAGATATAGAAGGGCTTTTTTACCACAAAAACACGAAGTCATCTTGTAGGAAGCGAATCATACAGAGAACACAAAGAACTCTTTGTACAACTTTGCAACTTGGTGTTTTGGTGGCACCTATTAAAACTTAAAATAAGCGTAACCCTTCATCTGGTAAGTAGATACCGTAGTGAACCTTGAAAACACCATGTTAACATCAGGATTCATATCGGCCGGTTCGATCTTATTTTTAGTCATCGCCTGTGCACAGCCGTTTATTTTGATACCGGCTGCTTTTAGTTGCGACAGTATCCTGATGTTCGGGTTATCGATACCATATCTTTTACGGTAAGCTTCATTATTCATGGCAACAAGTATACCCACACCAGCGATCATGAGCACCACGTGGAGGTTCTTTTGAGGAACGCCCCCGTATACATGAAGGTTGTACATTCGTGCAAGGTGTTCCAGCGGTGGGTAGAGAACTGAACTGTCCATCGCCTCACCCCCTGCTTCAAATATGATCTTATATTGCAAATTGGGATCCGGCTTGTCGGTTGCAAATGGCACATTGTAAACTTTCCCGAAATCTTTTACGGGAAGGGCCACCGCCGTCTGTGTCTGGAATTTTTTCTCTGGAGTAGCCTGGGCAGTTTGTGCCTGTGCGCCCATGTTCATTGTGATGAAGCAAAGGGTACATAAGGCCATGAAGGTTTTCTTTCCCATTGTTGTATGTTTTGTAGTACAAAGATGCAAATATTAATGAAATTCAGAAGGTTTTCTGTGAACATCATTGGTTTTCCCGGGAAAGCGAATATCGGACAAGGAATAGAAAATTTTTACCTGATGGAATAAATGGTTCGGGTGACAGGAATTTCATGTTTAATTTTAATTGTAACTCATTGCTTCTTTTGTAAGGTATTTTTTCAAAATTCCCATCTGGCCAATATCATAGCTTTCGTGTTGTGCAAGAAATGCAATGGTTCCACCGACTGTTTGATCGCCTGTTGGATTTTGGAAGGGCGCAGGACCATCAAGTTGTTCTTCTGTAATAGAAGCCAGTCCTTCCCTGAGTAACTGGCTCGCTTTTTTCCATTCTTCCTTTAATTTGTCTAACGAATCAAACTGCATGGTTTCTTCAAAGGGCTTAAAACCTTCGAACATCCCGCTATAGGGGTTAGTGCCCGGCTTGCCCAATATAGCAGCAATATTATAACGGGCCCACACCGTATGTGTTGTCAGCCAGTTCATTGGGTTATTATGACTGCTGATGCGTTGTTTGGCATGCTCATCGGTAACACCGGCAAGGGCATTAGTAAACAGGCGTTCATTTAAATTGAAGATTATTTCGGAATGGTGAGTTGACTTTTTCATTTTTTAAAATTTTGAGATTAAATATAATAAAGTTTCCGTTACCATGACGAACGGGTTTTTTAAATCCGGACATGGTTAACGAAAATAAATTATTCGGTTGGTGGGGTGCGACCGAAATAAAATGCAAAACTATTTCATCATCATCAGTGCGGTCATGGTCTCAATGCCATCCCAAAAATTCTGCAGGCGGATATTCTCATTCTCTGCGTGCTGGTTATTGTCGTGATTGGCAATGGGAACCGAGATGGTCCTTGCACCCAGGTATTTTTCAAACAGGAAGAGGGGCAGGCTTCCACCCATGGTGGGCTGCAACACTACCTGCCCGCTGCCGGTAGATTTAACTGCAGCGATCACTTTTTTGGCAATGGGCAGGTCCATCGATGTGCGCTGGGCATTATATCCGTCATTTTTTGGAATTATCTTTATGATCTTCCCGTATTTTTTTCTTTCGGCATCGGTCGGTTCCTGATCCGTTACAAAATATCCCTGCGCTTTTATATGATCGATGACCTTTTGCTGTTGTCTTTTCCAGTCGTTGCCTATTACCAGCCGCAGGTCAATGACGGCAGTTGCAATCGTCGGGATCTGGTTGGATGAAAGTGTTCCTACATTACCGCTTTGCATGCCGTTGATGTTCAGCGAAGGCATGTTGATGGCTTCGTTTAAACTTATGCCGGGCATTTCTTCAGCCATGATGCCCAGTTCATTTTTCATTTGTTCATCCACAGACGGTACTTCCTGCAATGCCTTTTTTTCTGAAGCCGTTAATGGTATTACGTCATCATAAAATCCTTTTATCGTTACCCTGCCTTTATCATTTTTCATGGAAGCCAGTAAATGCGACAGCATCATGGCGGGGTTAGGAGCCCAGTTGCCATAATGCCCGCTGTGTAAGGGCCTTTTGGAAGCATACACGGTAAGATCAAGATGGGCATCTCCGCGTACACCAAATACTACCTGCTTTTTTCCTGACTGGTGTACTGGCCCGTCGCAAATGATCCAAAGGTCAGACTGTAACAGTGTTTTGTTCTGCTCCAGTATCTCATTCAGGTGAACAGAGCCGGCTTCCTCTTCTCCTTCAAAAAAGAACTTCAGGTTATAAGCAGGTTGCAAACCGTTTTTTTTGATGGCATCATAAGCATTTAAAATAGCAGCAACCCCGGCCTTATCATCCGAAGCACTACGGGCATATATTCTCCATTCGGGATCATATGTATTGTTGGAAGGAAAAGGAATATTGGTGCCTCCCTTGTCTATGGC
>JBDSXS010000211.1:0-3205 GCA_039926045.1 Ferruginibacter sp. | reverse complement strand
TAAATATTCCGGGATCTTCAAAAACTATAACCCCATCAATTGAGCATAAGCAGATACCAATATGGACAGGGTCAATTCCTGACTCCGCACTGATAACAGGCACTGAAACCTACAATGACGGTATGGTAAGCAACGTTTCAAACCCAACCATTACCATCTATTCGCCACAAGGAAAAAATACCGGTGCGGCCGTAATTGTATTCCCTGGTGGCGGGTATCAGAAACTTGCCGTTGAAATGGAAGGTTCAGAAATATGCGAGTGGTTAGCATCTATTGGCATTACCGGCATACTTTTAAAATATCGTGTTCCAAATTCCGGCCCACACTATGATAATGATTGCGACTGTCAAAAAGATCCTGTTAAACCAATGGCTTTGCAGGATGCCCAGAGAACGATGGGTTTAGTTCGATCCAATGCTAAAAAATGGAATATTGATGTACATAAAATTGGAGTAATGGGATTTTCGGCAGGTGGTCATTTGGTCGCAGACATAAGTACCAATTATGAAAAACGTGCCTACCCGCTAATGGATGAAGCAGACAAAGAAAATTGCAGACCCGATTTTGCAGTGGCATTCTATCCCGGGCATATGATGTTCCATACCACCAGGCCTTACCAGGTAAACCCAACCATTCCAATTGACCACAACACACCTCCAACTTTCCTTTTACAGGCAGGAAATGACCCGGTTGACACTATTCAGAATTCATTAGTATATTATATTGCCTTAAAAAAAGCCGGTGTTCATGCAGAATATCATGTATATGCAGAAGGCGGCCATGCGTTTGGTTTTAATAAAACAAGTCAACCGATCGCTGATTGGTCCAAACTGCCAATCGCCGGTTGGCCTAAATTGGTTGAAACATGGTTACATACAATTAAAATGATAGCTGATTAATTGGGAGGGTGCCGAACCGCTAATATTTAATGAAAGAGTGGGATATTATTAATGGTTTCTTCAGGCCCGTAATTTTTTTATATGATCAAACCTTACAAACCTTACAACATTATCCATCTTTAACAGTTTAGCCTGCTCAAGTTGTTGAGTCATTTCATTATGAAGTTTTTGAAATAAAATGTCCATATATAAACCTACTCTTATCAATGCAATGCCAAACAAGGGAAGAATATTTTTTACCATTGTTACAACCGGGGTCGCCAATGCAGGGGGTAACAAATTAAACATGATCACTTCTATTATAGATATTATCGTTTTCACCGTGGTAATTAATTTACAGGTATGATTTCTAAAATGATGCCAACCCGGTTTCAGGCTGAAAATCCTGCTATAGCTGTGGATTTATAACCCCGACAGCGGATATCAATACACAGTTTTAAATTATTTAAATACGGGATCAACATTCAGTAAGCTCATTTAATATTACCTTTATTTATTAATTTTTATATATGCAACGTATCCCGGAATCGGAATTGATCATTAATAGCCGCGGCGCTATTTATCATTTGGATCTAAGGCCCGAAGAACTGGCCGAAACCATTATTGTGGTTGGCGACCCGGAAAGGGTTAAAAAAGTAAGTACCCATTTTGACAGGATCGATCACCGTTTACAGCACCGTGAATTTATTACCCACACAGGTTATATCGGCAATAAACACCTGTCGGTTATTTCTACCGGCATTGGCCCAGATAATATTGATATTGTTTTTAACGAACTGGATGCCCTGGCCAATATTGATTTTGAAACGAGGCTGATCAAAAATGAGCTGACCAAACTCAACATCATCCGTTTTGGAACATCGGGTTCTTTACAGGCCGATATTCCTGTTGACAGTTTTGTTGCATCAACACATGGGCTGGGACTTGACAACCTCCTTAATTTTTACAGTTACCAAAAAACTGATGATGATAAAGCAATGGCAGAAGCATTTATCGCACAAACAGATCTTGATACAGCCATCACCAATCCATATGCCTTCAGTGGCAGCGAAATGCTTTTACAAAAATTTGGTGAGGGGTTTCACAAAGGCATTACAGTAACCTGTCCTGGCTTTTTTGGTCCGCAGGGAAGGGTGCTGCGTTTGGGGTTAAGCAGTCCGGGACTTGTTGATAAGCTTACGCATTTCAACTTTAATGATCACCGAATCACTAACTTTGAAATGGAGACATCGGCCATATATGGTTTGGGTAAACTGATGGGGCATGAATGCCTGAGTGTAAATGCCATCATAGCCAACCGGGTGGTAAAAGAGTTTTCAAAAGACAGCAATGCTGCTGTGGAAAAATTAATTATTAAATCACTGGATGCATTAACGGCTTCAGAAGAATAGAAATAAAATGATCACAACAAAAATAATTCCTGACTTCTCTGCCCCGGTTCATGTTGACCATGTAGGTATTGAAGAAAGAGCTTCCCGGTTTACTAAGCGGAGTATTAAGAACGAGAGCAAGCTGAATGGCCTGATGCTGGCCCTGAACATGATCGACCTTACCACGCTGGAGGGAAAAGATACCGATGGAAAAGTGAAACAGCTTTGTTATAAGGCTCAGCACCTCCATGATTCTTATCCCGGTTTACCAACAGTGGCAGCCATTTGTGTTTATCCATCTATGGTTAAAGTAGCTAAGAAAGCTTTAGGCGATTCAGGTGTAAAAGTGGCATCCGTTGCAACAGGTTTCCCCAGCGGGCAGGCTCCACGTGATGTAAAGATCCGGGATACAAAATATGCCGTGCAGAACGGAGCAGATGAAGTGGATATGGTGATCTCAAGAGGTAAATTCCTGGAGGGCGAATATAATTTTGTGTTTGATGAAATAGCCGCTGTTAAAGAAGCCTGCGGTGATGCCAGGTTAAAAGTTATTTTGGAAACCGGCGAACTGGTAACTTATGATAAAGTACGTAAGGCAAGTGATATTGCCATGTATGCCGGCGCAGATTTTATTAAAACGTCAACAGGCAAAATTTCCCCGGCTGCAACTATGCCGGTAACCCTGGTGATGCTGGAAGCCATCCGTGATTTTTATTACAAGACCGGAAAGAAGATCGCCATGAAACCTGCGGGCGGTATTTCAAAATCAAAACTGGCTTTGCATTATTTGGTGATGCTGAATGAAACACTTGGCGAAGGCTGGATGAATAATGAATGGTTCAGGTTTGGAGCAAGCAGCCTGGCCAATGATATATTAATGCAGGTAATGAAATTGAAGACAGGAGTTTACCAGTCACCGAATTATTTTTCAATAGA
>JBDSXS010000210.1:0-3206 GCA_039926045.1 Ferruginibacter sp. | reverse complement strand
TCGAAACTTCGGACAACGGAGTTACGTTCAGCCCTGTACAAACAATACCGGCGGGATCGGGCATAGCTTATGGTCATTTGCTGGAAAAGATCGTCAACCAGGGTTTAACGGTACGTATAAAAGCAGAATCTGTCAATGGGCAGTATGTATATTCCGATACTAAAACCGCATCCACTACCTGTAACAATAACCTGGAGGTATTCCTGTATCCAAACCCTGTAGCGGCAGAGATAACAGAATTAACGCTTCGTGCCAAAACGGGCATCTTCAACGGCAAATACAATATCCATATCACTGATGTGGGTGGAGCTGAAGTGAAGCGTTTGGAAGCTACTTTTAGTAACCAGGTACAGGTTAAACTGCAAACGGGTAAACTGGCAGCGGGCATATATTTAATTGTAATGACCGGCGAGGATGGACAACAGGTCAGTCTTAAAATGGTGAGGCTATAACAAACTATAATTTGACCATTGGCTTTGGAACCGGAATTTTCGGTTCCAAAGCTTATAAACCGGCAAAAAGGGCGAAAGCTGCTGGCAATGCATAAAAAAAGAATTATTGTAATTTACTGAAAACCAGTATTTTATTTTGAAGAACGTGCAGATTCGTTTTTAGGATTTAAAAATACTGGCCAAAATAGTACCCAATACAGGATATTGTTAGTATTTTTATCCTCAAGATTTTAACAGCTCTGATATCTATATCCACGAAAATCCCAGCTATTTCCATTATTTTATTATTGATCTGTAGGGTCAATTGAGAAAATCCTAATTTTCATTTCCACTCTGAACTTACCTCAGGCTAAACCACGTGATCGGTTATGATAACCCGGTCGCGGAATAAATTATCAACTATTTACCTCTAATAAACCACATTAAAAAAACTACTGATTATGAAAAAGCTTTATCAATTTAAATGGTACAGGTATGTTTTATTGCCGCTGCTGGCAATCATATCTTTTACCCCTGTAAAAAGCCAGACGGTTGTTACCGCAGATCCGGCCTTTGGTTCATTTGACATCACTGATTTAAGCGACGTTTCAATTAATGCATTGCAACTGCATCAAAATAGCATTTATAAACTTAAACTGGATTTCAATAACCTGCACTTTACAAACGAGATTCCGGGGGGAACGATGTATGTGGAGATAGGTTTAGGCAGCAAATTCATACTTGCGCCTGCATTTGATATTTCCAATGCCCCTTTAAATAATTATTTCAATTTTCAGTATATACCGGGAACCCAACCCAAAATACGGTGTTACCTCGTCAATAATTTCCCGGCCGATTTTTTCGGCAAGTTTGTGTTTCAAGTAAAAGCAAACGTACTGGGATCTTCTACGGTAACAGGTAATATCTATTTTACAAATACTCCAAATTATATATTAAATGATGCTGATCCGAGTAATAATAATGCTTTTATTCTCTATTCTATTGGTGCAGGGGGCCCTGTACCTGTTACCATTACCAGTTTTGGCGCACGTAATAAAAACTGCAGTATTGATGTGAACTGGTCGGTTGCACAGGAATCGGCTTTGTCGAGGTATGAAGTAGAAATAAGTAAAGACGGTAGCAACTTTGTTAAGGCAGCAACTGTAACGGCTCAAAACAAAGCCAGTTATGCGGCTTCATTCGCCATTACCGATGATTTTAGATCGGCTACACTTTTTGTGCGATTGAAATCAATTGACCTGGACGGTTCCTATAAATATACCCAGATCGTTGTAGTAAGTGGTTCCTGCTCAAAATCACAGCAGGAGATCTATTGCTATCCTAACCCATTAACCAGGGAAGATCATATTACCATTGCTTCCAGGGGCGACCTTTTCAACGGAACTTACCAGGTTTTAATATTAGATGCAGCCGGAAAGAACTACGGCAGCGGGAAAGTTGTGGTGAGCAATGTAGTATCATTTAATTATGCGTTTGGCCACAAACTGGCCGCAGGTAATTATTTCATCGTACTGCGCAGGGGGGATGGAACAACGGCTGCAACACTTCCGTTTGTGAAGTATTAAAAATTTGTCGATTGCTTTATCGTAAGCATAAAACTAATGGCCATCCTTAAAAGGATGGCCATTTTTATAAATTATGAAGATCAAATGCTTCTAAAACTTAAAATACACAAAGAGCCGCCCAAAATTCTTACTGTCATTTTCAATGCGGTGATACAGGGGCTTAATATGTGGCATTTGTAAAAAGCGTTGCACTTTCTTTTTTAATTGCCCGCTGCCTTTACCGGGGATGATCTCCACTTCTTTTATCTTTTTATCAATGGCTTCTTCAAATGCATCCTGTAAAGCTTTATCAATGGCTTTACTGTTGTTGTAAATATCGTGTAGGTCAACTTTTATTCTTGCCATAAAAATTAAAACTTTACTCTTCGCTAATATCTTCTCCATTTCCTCCCCCTTCGGGGGAGATAGAGGGGGCCAGCCTTATTCCATCTTTCTCAAAACTGATCTTACGCTGTTTGTAAAGATTCCCTGTTGTCATCTTAAACGTCTTCTTACTCATTCCGAAAAAAGAATAAATTTCTTCGGGGTCACTTTTATCATGGTAGGGTAAATAACCATTGTTCTCTTTCAACAACCTTACTATTTTCCCGGTTTCATCTTCTACACGGTTATAACCAGGTTTGCCTGCAGATACATCAATTCTAAAACGCTGGTCACCCGTTTTATCTTCGGGGTATATCTTTTTTATAAAGCCTGTAAACCTGTCGCCAGCAGTTATATTCCTGTAGATCTCGTTATGGTGTAAAACACCCGTATGGTTATTATTAATGATGCATACATAACCAATATCTGTACGGCGGTAAACGATCAGGTCAACAACTTCAAGTTCTTTTACCGTTAATTCTTCATTGCTCAAAAAGGGCTCTATCTTTTCCGTAGCAGCCAGCCTTCCGGTTTGTTCATCCAGGTATATCTTCACCAGGTATTCACCATTGGGGATCATTACCTGCTGCTGTTTGGATTTTGGCACAAACAGGTCTTTCATCAAGCCATTGTCTAAAAAGGCACCGTGTTCTGTCACACTTATCGTTCTCAATTTTACAATATCTCCCAAAATGCCCTTGGGTTGCTGGGTTGTGGCGATAAGCCGGTCTTCGCCATCATGGTATAAAAAGACCTTTACCTCATCATCAATTTTTGTGTTTGTGGGCACAAAGCGCTTTGGCAATAAAATACCTTCGGCGCCATC
>JBDSXS010000209.1:0-3548 GCA_039926045.1 Ferruginibacter sp. | reverse complement strand
AATCCCATCAATTCAATTACAGCATAAGCATTACGCTGTCTTTCTTCTTTATCTTCAATACTCAGCAGGTATTCAACCATCTTCTGAATATGTCTGCCATATTCTCTCATGATCAAAAAATTCCTGGTAGTATTGTACTCCATGTTCTCGGTGTTTAGCATAATACAAATGTAAGCTAAACCTGTTCATTTTTCAAGCTGAAGAACAAAACAGGCCTGTTTATAGCTATTTTATCTTAAATATTTTTTCCGGCACCAGGCATAAGCCAGCAATACGCCCAGGCAGTCGGCGGCCAGGTCATACAGGTCAAAACTCCTGTCTGGTATAAAAAACTTTTGAATAAACTCGGTGGTTAATCCCCAGGTGCAGGCTGCAATGGCAATCTTGATCGCTGTATTTTTTTTTACTTCGGGTGATATTGTTAATTTGGAAACCGGGTAAATGAATAAAAGAACAAGTACGGCAAAAAGGCCGGTATGCACCCATTTATCAAAATAAATATCATTAAGCCAGGTTTCAACAGTTGGGATGTTAGATCCGGGTAAACAGATCAGAATAAGGATAAGAAAAAACCAGGCAATGCCTGGAATAAATTTTTTAACAGGTGACTCTTTTAATGGAGTTGACTGGTTATTCATGACTTGTTTATTACTATCCTACAGATGCTGTATAGGCTTCTGCATTCATCAGTTTTTCATAACCTGCTACATCAGTAACAGTCATTTTTACCATCCAGCCATCGCCATACGGATCGCTGTTAACCAGTTCCGGCTGGCTATCCAGCAATGGATTTATTTCGGTAATGGTACCTGCAAGCGGTAAGAAAAGATCGCTTACCGTTTTAACGGCTTCTACAGAGCCAAACACTTCTTCGGCACCCAGCGCTTTACCTTTTGTACTGATGTCGATATAAACGATATCACCCAATTCACGTTGTGCAAAATCGGTAATACCAATGGTAGCCGTATTGCCATCTAATGAAACCCATTCATGGTCTTTGGTGTAGCGCAGATTTTCGGGAAAATTCATTTTACTAAGTTTGATGTTAACTGATTAGGATGCAAAATAAGGATTCTGTTACTATTTTATCACTTCTATATACATGTGTACATTGCCTACAGGACGGTCGGCCTGGCCTTTTTGTACCGAAGCTATTTTGTCAACTACTTCAAGCCCGCTCTCCACTTCGCCAAAAACAGTATAACCCATATCTAAAAAAGGTACACCACCTATGGTTTTATAAATATTTCTTTGAGCCTGGGTATATTTTGTTCCTCTTTGCATTTCCATATTGTTCAGGTCTGCATCGGTCCATTTTTTACCCTGTACAATATAAAATTGGCAGGCACTGCTGGCTTTGGTGGGGTTTACCTGGTCGCCCATTCTTGCAGCAGCCAAAGCACCTTTTTTATGTATCAGACTTGTGTCAAATTCTGCAGGGATGGTATATCCAATATCGCCATTACCTAACATTTGTTCGGGCTGGGCATATTTACTTTGGGGATCGCCACCCTGTATCATAAATTCACTGATCACCCGGTGGAACAAAAGGCTGTCGAAAAAATGTTCGTTGGCTAACTTGATGAAATTGTCACGGTGTTTTGGCGTTTTATTATACAGGCGGATAACCATTACGCCGGAATCGGTAGTAACTTTTACTCTAACGCCCGGCACCCTGATCTGTTTAGGGGCATTGGCAACCGGCTTTACAGTTTTTTTAACTGCGGCTTTTTGAGTGGTGGTTTTTTTTACGGTTGATTTTTTAACCTGTGCATCAACAGTTGTTGCTAAAAAACAAACTAAGGCAAGTGTAATTAAAGTTTTCATTTTGTTCATAAAAATTAATTAGTCAATAAAATTTTGATTTTGAAAATAAAGTAAAATATGGTCCTTTAAAAAATTTTCCTGCTCGATCATGATAAATCCCGGCAGGGGTTTCAGTTGTTTAAAATGAGGCCAGCCTTCTTCATCATTACCTTCCGATACATAATAGCCGCTCAGCGAAAGTACGGTGCAAACTGCAATATGCATCAGGTCCTGTTTTTCTTCCTTGCTGAAATCATGCTTGCCGCTGCCCAGTTCCTGTATGCCTATTAAAAAAAGAATGCCGTCCATATCAGGCTTGATACCAAAACGTTCTTTTAATTTGATACGTAACTTAAGCCAGCGCACCTGCAGATCGTCTTTTACGTGTTCCATGCTGCAAATATACGGTGTCTGGCCACTACGTAGATTCTTCAGGCGCCTGGGTGACGATAGTTTTTAATATCTTTCACAATCAGGATACTCATAGTGGCCTGACACCTATGTTACAGGAGTCTGGCCACTACGCAGATTCTTTTTGTGCTTAGTGTATCAGCAAATAGATTTACTTTTTAATTATTGGTGTATTTATAGTGGCCTGACACCTAAATAGTATCTTTGTTAAAATTTTTTATTATACATGTTACAGATCAGTTATATCAGACAGCATACTGCCCTGGTAAAAGAAAAATTAGCGGTTAAAAATATCAGCGATCTTTCTGTCATCGATAAATTATTGGAGACAGACGAACAGGTTCGAAAATTAAAGACTGAAACCGAGGTACTGCAGGCGGGCATTAATGCAGCCAGTAAAGAAATTGGCATGCTTATGGGCAAGGGAGAAAAAGAAGCTGCCGAAAATAAAAAACAGGAAGTGGCCGGGCATAAGGCCAGCTTACAACAACTTACCCAGGAATTAACTGATGCTGAAAGATCATTACATGATGAATTGGTCTTATTACCCAACCTTCCGCATATATCTGTTCCAAAAGGCAAAACACCTGAGGATAATGATGTAGTAAGAGAAGGAGGCACAAAACCTTCACTGCCTGCAACCGCAGTTCCGCACTGGGAACTCATAAAAAAATATGACCTGGTTGATTTTGAAACAGGTGCAAAAATTACAGGCAGCGGATTCCCATTGTTTAAGGGACAGGGAGCAAAATTGCAGCGGGCACTGATCCAGTATTTTTTAGATTATAATATCACTGCTGGATATACCGAGTATTCTCCACCGCTAATGGTGAATGAAGCTTCGGCTTATGGCACGGGCCAGTTACCTGATAAAGAAGGGCAGATGTACCATATTACTGCAGATGGTTTTTATTTAATCCCAACTGCGGAAGTTCCGCTAACCAATATTTACCGGGATGAAATTTTAAAAGACTCAGACCTGCCGGTAAAGATGACAGGATATACACCCTGCTTTAGAAGAGAAGCCGGAAGTTTTGGTGCAGATGTACGGGGACTGAACAGGGTACATCAGTTTGATAAAGTGGAGATCGTTCAGATCGTTCACCCGGATAAAAGTTATGAAGTGCTGGAAGAAATGGTTACCCATATTGAAAAATTATTACAGTCGCTAGAACTGCCTTACCGCATTTTGCGTTTGTGTGGCGGCGACATGAGTTTTGCATCAGCACTTACCTACGATTTTGAAGTGTATAGTGCTGCCCAGCAAAAATGGCTGGAAGTAAGTTCTGTAAGTAATTTTGAGAATTTTCAAACCAACCGTTTAAAACTTA
>JBDSXS010000208.1:0-23151 GCA_039926045.1 Ferruginibacter sp. | reverse complement strand
TTCTGTATGGGCATAGGTAATAAGTGTACGATTATTTTTTTCTCCCAGGCCAACAGATGTTAAAATATTCTGTAAGCCATAGTTCCCGGTTACATATTCAACATTTACTGCAGGTTGCCAGGCATTTTCAAAACTATGCATCAAAAGCAATCCACCTGTACCAGCGCCATACATGCTGCCGACCGGGCCTTTAAATATTTCGACAGAAGAAAAATTATTAAATGCAAACTGGTTAAAATAGGTATTACCCCCGGGGTCGGTTACCGTTATATCGTTCCAGTAAACTTTTACATTTCTTACCCCAAATGGCGAACGCAATGAGCTACCACGAATATTGATACGATAACTGCCGGGCGAGCGTTCTTCCATTCTTACACCTGTTATAGAATTAAATGCATGTACAGGAGAGGTCTTATTGTACCTGTCGGCATTGGTCTTATTTAAAACTTTTACAATGGTGCCGCAACTGATCTCCCTGTTTTGTTCAAAAGCAGTTATTGTAACTTCATTCAGGATTGTTGCGGAATCAGTGGATGGCTTTTCCTGTGCAAAAGAAAATTGTTGCAGCAGTAAGCCAATAATCAAGCAGGTAATGATCTTTTTCATGTAAGTCGGTTAGGTTAGTAAGTTTATTTGTTTTTTTTACAAGAGCGAACCAGGATCTTTTGAGAGGGTTGGGCCTCTCAAAAGATCTTAGGCAGGCCGTACTTTAATTATTATTGTTTTACAATTTTTGAAATTTGTCTTTTAGATCAATGCATGCTCCTTTGATCTGCAGGTAATACGAACCCGAAGCAAGCTGGCTCATGTTTATTGACAGTTGATTTTTCCCTTTTTTCAATGAAACAAAATTTTTCAATAACACCCTTCCTGCCATATCGATGATCTGCCATTCTGCATCGCAATCTCCCGCAGAAATTATGCTTGCGTTAACATCCGTAACTGCCGGGTTTGGAGAGATGGTCATTTCGCTTTGTATATCCGGTAATGTTACCCTGATGATGTTTGAATACCTGTAAGTACCGCTTGCGTCAAACATTTTCAGGCGGTAAAAAATATTCTGTAACTGCAGGCCAGGAACATCAAGATCATTGTAGGTATAATTACTTTCCGATGATGAATTGCCAACTGCCGTCACTCTTCCGATCTGTTCAAAATTCTGTGCATCACCACTTCTTTCAATAATGAAATGAGAAGTGCTTATCTCGTTGGTTGTTTTCCATTTAAGCAACGTAGTTGTATTATTATTTTTTAAAGACCCTGTGAATGAAATTAACTGGAATGGTAAGGTTATATTGTTGGCAGCAAAGTAAAAAGAAGAAAAACTTGGAACATTAATCTGTAAAACATATCCATTAGCCCCTTGCTGAAGATCTGCAAGCAGGGTATTAGTTGGATTAAACACAGTGGTAATTGATCCAATTGCAGAACCGCATGGGTCATTATTTTTAAGAACCTTCAGCTGGGTAATTCCTGATGTAATACCACCTAATGGATCTGCTGCCAATGAATCAAATTCTGCTTTGGTTATATACAGTCTTACTTTAACCGGTGTAGCAAAGCTCGTAACGGTCGGCGTAATAGTTATATTTCTATTAAGATAGCGGCTTCCCCCACCCGTAATACGAGTTGGCCCTGAATGCTGATAAAAAGAAGAAGTTACCAAACCAAGGCTTTGCCCCATTGCGTGTATTTCAGCCATGATATTTCCGTCGGGGCCGGTAATGGGGACCCATAAGAAATTATTGCTACCATCAATAGTGACAGAAGTACCTTGATTACATACCGTATTCAATGCACCACTCGTAACAGGAGTAGATTTAGATATTGTGCTGAAACCTCCTGCATCGTTATAACCCAGGAAACTATATTTAATTACACAGCCCGGACATGCAGGCACTATTGGGTTACCCACACCAGGCCCTGAAGTGGCGGAGCTATTGTCCATTATTAAAAAAATATCTTTTCCATTGGGTGTAAAAGCAAGGTCCCTGTAACGGTTAGTACTTTGAAAATAAGTAATGGTATCTGATGTATTAAGAGAATCAAGATTGCTGGGTAAAGTTTTTGTACCTGAAGGGCTAAGCTTTAACCTAAGTAATCGCCCCCACTTTAATCCGGCAGCAACCAAAGATTTACCCCAGCCCGGAATCATTTTATTTTGATATATATCTAATCCTGACCAGGCTTCTGAATACCAGTTTGCATTACCAGGATTGGTGGTCCATGTAGATTGTATTGTTGCTCTTGGAGTTGCATACGCAGAAAAAAGAGGTCCTTTATACGCACCCGAAATTGCCGCATTTGCATTGATAGTATTCATTCTGTTTTGTTCGTTCGAGATAGGCGGACAACTTGAAATTCCGTTGTTATCTGTATAGGGAGCACCTGCAGAAACCCGGGTATTGGCTACTGTCGTATCCGCATTATAATTACCGTCGGCATACCCGATCACCAGGGGATGGCCATAATTTTTACGGGGTTCTATAATATTTATTTCATCATCGCTATAGGCACCATGTGACGAGCCATATAAAATTTTTAATGTAGAGTCGAATGCAAAGCCCTGGTTGTTACGCATCCCTACTGCCCATACGGGGCTTGTAGTAGAAAATGGATTGCTGGTGGGTATCCAGGGAACACCACCTGCAGTATCGAGATTAAATCTCAATATTTTGCCCTCTAAATTAGAAACAGTTTGTGCATTGTTTGGCCTGGTCCTGTTCCCAAATTGCCCCGATCCCATATCGCCAGATGCATAAAAGAGATATTTCCCAACCCCGGTGTCGCAAGGAGCGATGATCATTCGTTGGGAATTATGATCACTACTGCCTGGCAAGGAAGATATCAATACCGGCGATCCTAATACTCCCCCGCTAAAAGTAAATCTTACTAATTTATTAGTATAAAAAATTCCCGAGGGTGAGCTGCCGGCAGGACCACTAAAGATATAAGATATATAAACATAATTTTTTTCATTAGCTGTGCCATCTAAAAAGTTAGGGTGCAATGCCAAACCTGCAAGACCCCCTTGTCCCCCTGCATTATGAGCAAATTAGCAATTATAAAGAGTACGGTCCGCAACTACCGGCAAAAAAGTGCTTCCTTGTGAAATATCCAGGACGGTAGTTTTTACACCTGTATTAGGATCCATCCTGAAAACCTTATAACCTTTTGCTTCTGTGATCCACAGGTAATTATCCCTACCATAAGTAATCTCCCAGGGATAATCAAGTATGTTTGCAGGCGATAGTACAGTTCTTGAAAAAATTTCACCCATCCGGCTTGCTTTTGAAAAATCCTCTTTAACACAGATGTCAAAAGTATGATTTGCACCTATAGCACCAGCTACGTTTTTATGTATCCTTATATAACAGGTATCACCAATTACAAGCGGATTGGTAAGCGCAGGTGTAATAGTGCTTGACCCCAGCCCGCAAGCTTTTTCTGTAAATACACCGCAGTTGCCTGCAAACATCTGGATCCTTACACTGCCTATTCCACCCCAACCGGTACCCTGGTTAGTTATAGTAACAGAAGGATATTTGGTTTTTGCAGCAAACTTAAACCATACGTCGGATGCCGTAGCTAAATAGCCACAACTTGATGTAAGTGTATAAACCTGGTTAGTAGCACCCGTTAAAGTTTGGGCTAAAAGTCTGCTGGTTCCTGTTACACAAACAGAGTCTGTTTTAATTAACGTGGCGCCTGAGCAGTTGTCATTTGCAGGGGCCTGGGCCAGTAAGCTTGATGAGAAAAAGAAAAAATTAAATAATACAAGCGCAAAGCACTGTAGCATTGGTTTCATAAAATTGGTTTTTCAAGTAATGTTAGGATAGTGGACAGATAATTACATGTTGTAGTAGTTATCTGCCTTGAAAATTCTAATAGTTAACAGCAAAATGTTGAAAATATTGTAGAAGATGAAAAATATATATATCTGAAAAATTATAATTAACCAATATATCAATCTATTCTCTATAGTAAACCAGCCATTTAAGCCAAAATAACTTCGGTTTACAATAAAATAGAATAAGTGTCGTTTTGTAGAGATTAATAATACATTTTATAGAATTCCAGCCAATGGCTGTAGTTATAAAATGAGTTTATTTTCCTGTTTATCCAATATATCCTGATAAAATCAAAAAGTACTGTATGAGAGTTAGTATACTAAAACAGCTGATCCTTCGGAAAGCATTTGTATTGTTTTCGCTTTCCTCATTTTTATCAATTTCACTTTTTGCACAGCCATCAAATGACAATTGTACTAATGCTATAACCCTAACTTCCAATACTTCCTGTAATAATGTGCAGTACCGTTTAAAAAATGCTACACAAAGTATGGGCGCAGGTGTGTTTGGATGTGCAGCAGCGGGTAATTATTACGATGTATGGTTCAAGTTCACTGCATCAAGTACCTCTCATACTGCAACAATAAGTAACCTTCAAACTAATTTTACAAATCCCAGGATACAATTAATAGGTGGCAGTTGTTTAGTTCCGGCATCCATAGCCTGTGGTACTACTACAGTAACCAGTGCAGCCTTAAGTATTGGTACTGTTTATTATGTAAGGGTCTCCAATTTTGGTGCGTCAATTTCGGCTAACGACCGTTTCGATATTTGTGTAACACATCCACCGCCACCGCCAGCAAATGACAATTGCATCGGATCTGTTTTACTTACATCAACAGCAACACCCACATGCACGGGTGTTGCCGGTACTCTTTTTCGTGCAACCAATTCTGCTCCAACCGGGGCATGCGGAGGTGCAACAGCTGCTACAACTTTTGATGTATGGTACCGGTTCGTAGCTAATTCTACTACCCATGCGGTTACTGTAAGCGGACTGGGTGCCGGCCTTGCAGCAGGAACAACATATATAGAAATGCTGAGCAGCAGCACCAATACCTGTGGGGGTGTTTTAACCAGCATAGGTTGCCAGGCAGTATCAACTACCGGTGGCCGCTTAACCAATACTACTTTAACCATTGGCAATACTTATTATGTACGACTATATGTAACAACCAGTCCAACATCAGGAGTTACTGCCAACTGGAATTTTAGTCTTTGCCTGCAGGGACCGCCCGTAAACGACTTGTGTGCCAATGCCACAGTACTAACTCCCGGTGCATCCTGTGTAAATACTGCCGGTACACTTGACCTGTCATTAGTTACAGCTTCGCCTCTTTCAGGATGCCAGATAGCCGGTAATTATTATGACGTGTGGTACAAGTTTGTAGCGGGAGCGGCTGCACAAACAATAACCTTGAGCGGCGTTGGTACAGGTATTAATGCTCCTACTATACAGATCTTTGCATCCTGCGTAGCTGCTGCACCAATAGGCTGTGCAAGCGCAACAACATTAACACAGCTAGGACTTACTGCCGGCACTACCTATTATGTACGTATAGCAAACTATCTTACAAATCCTTCGGGCACCGGTGGTGTGGCAAATTTTAATATTTGTATTACAAACGCAGCATCTCCCCCGGGAAATGATAATTGCAGTGGCGCTATTTTGTTAACAAGCGGAACCTCCTGCTCAAACACTTCAGGAACTTTAATTAATGCAACTGCCACAGCAGGCCTGCCTGCATGCGGTAACGCCTTGTCGCCGGAAGTTTGGTATCGGTTCGTTGCTCAAAGTGCATTCCCAACTATAACACTTAGTTCAGTTGGTGCTAACCTTATCACTGCTAACCCACGTATTCAATTATTTTCGGGTATTTGCGGTTCATTAACAGCATTATCAGTGCCTTGCGTTGCATCGCCTTTAAATGTAGGTACCAACCCGGGAGGTGCCGGCCTGACCATTGGTCAAATGTATTATGTTAGAATTACAACAACCGGCCTTTCAGCACCGGTAGCTTTAGGAACTTATACTTTTAATATTTGTATCACAGACCCTACTCCACTTGCTAACACAATTATTGATTATGCAAAAAGCTATGTTAACATTACTTCCGGTACAGTAGGTGGAACTATTAACCCGGGTGACGAGCTTGAAATAAGGTCTACGCTCACCATCAGAAATACAGCAGGTGCCATAACTATTGACAGTCTTGCCTACTATGATACTTTAAAAGCAAACTCTGGATTTAGGCTTAAACCAGGTACTATTTCTACCAGGACCAATGAAGGAAAGATATTTCAATCCTTTACAGATCTCAGTAGTGATGCAGATGCCGGGTGGTATACCACTGCGGGTGCCGGCTCAGATACTGCTATACAAATGAACCTGGGCCCTACCGGCAGCAGAACAGCCAGGGGCGCTTTAAGCAATACTTCCAAGCCATCCTTATTTACCTCTACCTGCGTTACCATGGCAACCTACAGGGTAATTGTAAGTGGCGGATATGGCACAAAAATTAATTATGGCGGGGGCGCATTTACCTACAGAAATCAGGCTACGGGCTCCACTATAAAAATAGATTTCCCCTATGACAGTCTTATGGTATTTCAAAATGTCGGGGTATGCCCAAATACGGTAGCACAAACAAATATACTGGGCGACGAATTTAATGGAACATTTGGTGTAGCGGCTGCCAGTGCAGGTTCTCAAAATAGGGGAACTTCATCCAATACTACTTATTCTTACCAGGCATTCAACCCAAGTGGCCCCAATGATTATTTTTATGGTGTTCCTAATAATACCAGTGCAAATTTCACAACTGTTCAAACTGTAGCTAAACCGGGGGGCGCCCCACGTGTATTTGGTCATTGGGATATTAGCGGCGACCATACTGCGGCGATAGACCCAATCAAGGGAAATAAACCTTGTAATCCTCTCCTTCCTATTAGTGCAACCAATCCATGTGGTTATATGCTTGTTGTAAATGCGGCTTATCGTACCGACGTAGCATTCGACTTTAGTGTTTCAGGTGCCTGTCCAAATACTTATTATGAGATAACTACCTGGATAAAAAATATTTGTTATAAATGTGGCTGCGATGTGAATGGAAAACAGGCAAGTGATGCCACGCTTCCGGCGTACATTCCAACTGCACCTGGAGATTCATCGGGTGTAAGGCCCAATCTTGCATACGAGATCGATGGTGTGGATTATTATACTACCGGCGATATTTTATACCAGGGACTTGGTGGAACACAAACAGGTTCTGATACACTCAATAAATGGGTGCAAAGATCTTTTGTTTACAGAACCGGGCCTACACAAACAGATTTTGTACTTACAATAAGAAACAATGCGCCGGGTGGTGGTGGTAATGACTGGGCTTTGGATGACATTAGTTTAAGAACCTGTTATCCAAGCATGTCCTACTCGCCTTCTATTACACCCAATGTATGTGCTAACAGTACCATCACCATACGTGATACGGTAAGGTCATTCTTTAATACCTATGTTAATTACAAATGGCAAAGAAGTACTGATGGAGGTAATACATGGGTAGATATAGCCGGAACAACAGCCATAGCTTCACCGGTTCTTATTAATGGTATGTGGCAATTTGTTGCATCATTTACACTTCCGCCTATATGGACCACCCTGGCAAATAATGGCGACCAATACCGGGTGGTTGTTGCAACAACAGTAGCAAACCTGGCAAGTACCTGTAACTTTTCTGATGTTATTCCTGTTACACTAACGATAACCAATTGCGTGGATATTGATGATGACAATGACGGTATACCGGATTATGTTGAGTTTAATAACCCGGTGGCATTGCAGGATCTTAACGGTAACGGCATTCCTAACTGGAATGATCCAACTTATCCTGGTTGGGTAGATAATAATGGCGATAATTTTAATGATAATTTTGATTGGGGTGCTGATTCCGATGGTGACCTGATCCCTAATTACCGGGATCCTTCTTTCCCGGGGTTCATTGATACCAACCTTGATGGTGTAAATGATAATTCAGATAAAGACCTTGATGGTATACCTAATAATTTAGACCTTGATAGTGATAATGATGGTATTCCGGATGTGGTGGAATCTTATGGAGTAGATACTAATGGTGATGGTATTATTGATAATTATGTTGATACAGATGGTGATGGCTTCTCTCAAAATGTAGATGGCAATAATACAGGGGTGAACGGATCCGGCGTAGGATTGGGAGCACAAGATCTGGATGGTGATGGTATTCCTAATTATTTAGATACTGATAGTGATAATGATGGTATTCCGGATGTGGTGGAAGTAGGTGCTCCGGATATAAATAATAATGGCAAACTGGATAATTTTGCAGATGCCAACTTTGATGGTATCAGTGATAACAATGTTAACGGAACAGCCTTATTGATCACCGGGGTTGATGTAGCCCCTGTTAATGGCAGGGCAGATAACTGGCCTAATAAAAATATTGACCGTGACCTGAGACCTAATGCCTATGACCTGGATGCCGATGGCGATGGTATTGTGGATGTACTTGAAGCCGGTTTACCCGATATCAATTTGAATGGCCTTGCAGATGGTGTGATCGGAACGAATGGTTGGTCAACCACTGTTTCTGGTTTAGCATCTTTAAATCTCAGGAATACAGATGGAGTTGGCAATCCTGATTACTTAGACATTGATTCTGATGATGACGGTATTCCTGATAATATTGAAGGACAAAGTACTGCAGGATATATATTACCAACATTAACTGATGCAGATGGAGATGGCCTGATGTCTCCCTATGATAACCTTCCTGCTGTCTTTAGCGGATCAGGAATATTGCTTTATGATCACGATGCTGATTCAACACCTGATTACAGGGACCTCGACACAGATGCTGATGGCCAGCCCGATATCATAGAAGGAAATGATTTTAACCTGAATGGAAAGGCGGATGATAATGTAACCTTAACAGGTTTAGATACCGATGGTGATGGTTTAGACAACCGTTTTGATTCATTGAGCTCGGTTACAAACATTAAAGGAACTTCTTACCGGATGGGTACAGGAGGCACATTTACGGGAGATGCGGCGCCCGGTTCAAGAACAACAGTTCAAAAAAAGTTTCCAACCCAACCAGACAGGGATTGGCGATATGTGGGTGTTGTATTGCCTGTTGATTTCCTTAAGTTCAACGGTGCACCAAAAAATAACGAAGTGCTGTTGACCTGGACAATTATTGCCGTTAAAGATATTGACCATTTTGAGATCGAACGAAGTCTTAATAACAGTACATATTCCAAAGTTGGTGAAGTACATGATCCTGTTATATTAAATAAAGAGCAAAGTTTTGATTTTACGGATAATATAACAGGGATAAACAATGATGTCATCTACTACAGACTTAAAGTAATTGGTAAAGCAGGCGAGATAAAATACAGCAATGTGTTTGTAGTAAGAAGGCCAATGTCTCAAACTCCTGTTACTGTTATGCCTAACCCTGCAAACGGATACGTAACTGTAAACATATACGTTGATAAACCTATCCAGGCAAACATTATGTTGATTGATAAAGTTGGCAGCAAGGTTCTATCACAGAAAGAAAATTTAACCAAGGGTTACAATAACATCACTTTAAGCCTTGATAAATTCAGCGAAGGTGTTTATGCAATAATAATTGAAACAGGCTCAGAAAAAATTGTTAAGCAACTTGTCATAGTTAGGTAATTTATTAAAATAAGTAATAGAAAGAAGCCGCCTTATTAAATGAGGCGGCTTCTTTTTGCCAGTGTTATTATACATACCATTTAGAATCTGTATTTTTACAGCTTAATCATTGTAAATATGAGTTCACCTTCAGAAAATAAACCTGTTATTGGCATTAGCTGCGGCGATATAAACGGAATTGGAATAGAGGTCATCATTAAAACACTGGCAGATAACCGGATCCTGGATTTTTGTACCCCGGTATTGTTTGCCAACAATAAAGTGATCAATTTTTACAGGAAAAGTATGGCAGATATTAATATCAACTTTACCAGTACCAAGGACCTGGGGCGTATCAATTTCAAACAGATCAACCTGTATAATTGCTGGGAAGAAGAAGTAAATATGAATCCCGGAATTTTAAATGAAATAGGAGGCAAATATGCAGTTAAAAGCTTGGTGGCAGGCGCTCAGGCATTAAAAGATAATTTTATCGACGGCCTTGTCACCGCACCCTTACACAAAAGCAACACCCAATCTGAACAATTCAATTTTACCGGCCACACACCTTACCTGAAAAATTTATATGGTGCTTCAGATGTTGTCATGTTTATGATCGCTGAAAACATGCGGGTGGCGCTGGTTACAGAACATGTACCTGTACAGGATGTGGCCAAACATATTACCAGGGAAGGCATTGTCAGCAAACTCCAGATCATCAACAATTCTTTAAAAAGAGATTTTAATATCAATAAACCAAGGATCGCTGTATTGGGTTTAAACCCACATGCAGGCGATGAAGGATTGATTGGCAAGGAAGAAGAAGAAATAATCAAACCTGCCATAAAAGATGCCAAGCAAAAAGATATTTTCTGTTTTGGCCCATATCCTGCCGATGCTTTTTTTGCCCGTGGTCAATACGAAAAATTTGATGCAGTGCTGGCCATGTACCACGACCAGGGACTCATCCCATTCAAATCATTAGCCCTTGGTGAAGGTGTAAATTATACAGCGGGGTTACCAGGTGTACGCACATCACCAGATCACGGAGTGGCATTTGATATTGCAGGGCAGGGAAAAGCAGATGAATCCTCTTTCAGGGAAGCCATTTATAAATGTATTGATATCATTGTTGGCAGGTATGAATATGATCAGCAGCATAAAAATCCTTTGAATAAGATGAGTTCGGTTGTGAATGCAAATGTGGTTGATGAAAGAATAACTGATATCCCCGAATAGAGCCGCACAGTTTTAGTTGACTAGTTAAAAACACTGTCCGCAATGCCCTTATTAATGATGTAATTACTGAAAGAGATCTCCATTTTACCTTTTTGGTTTTTGAGCTTTTCATCGGGAGTTTTCTTTTTTGTGCCATCATCAAAATCAAAAGTTACACCCTTGGGCATTTTATAATCTTTGGTGTTAAATGAAAAGATGATCTTATCTGGCAGGCCATAGGCGATATATTTTCCGTAGCTCATTTCCAGTTCATAGGTACCATTATCCCTGGTGGTGGTCTTTGTTTTAAGTATCACCAGGTTTACGGCATCTATATATAAAGTAGACAGTACCACGTCAGCATTATCATCTTCCGGCAGTAGTTTAACTACCTTAACGACTGTGTTTCCCACTTTATCATTCCCCGCATCCAGCACACTGTATTTGCCAGTGCTGAGTATATTACTCATATTGATATTTACCGCACCTTTTGGAATAAAGGAAATGCCTTTTTCATTTTTAATTTTAAGCTTCTCGGGTCTTTTATAAAATATTTTTACTTTGGCAACCGGCACTTTTAAAAAACTCACGTTGGTTTTCATTTTACCGTTTGCCTCATAATCATTTACCTGGTTGATCTTTTCTTTTACCTTTTGCAGCAGCACATTAATGTCCTCCTGCTTTAGCGGGGCAAGTTGTGCATTGGTAAAGAGGGAAAGTGGAACCAGGAAAAAAAACAGGATCAAAATTTTCATAGTACGTGTTTATGATAAAATATCTTTATTGCGGAAGATCAGTACCGATGCTGTAACCAGCCCAACAATATATACCAGCAATGCTGCAATGCTCTTTACAATACCCGGCAAATACTGGACACTACCCTTTATGGTTTCTCCATCAGCAGTGGAACCGATATAAAAAAATCCTTTCCAGCCAAGCATATAGGTGGTGAACAGGTAAGGCTTTATATATTTTTGATAGAGCGGTATTTCCATTTCGCTCATCAACGTACAAACAATAATAATGCCCACCGTAGCTACAATGGGGCCAATGGAATTTTCGGATAAGGTGGATAACAGCAATGAAATAGCTGCTACAACCATCATGGCAATGAAGGCAAAACCAAAAGCACAAAAATACCGCCACAACACATCCCCCGATTCTATCACCTGCAAACCATTGGTTTTGGCAACCACCAGGTCGTTTTTACCAAACACAGCAATACTTACTGCAAGAGAAATTACGGCTATCCACAGTAGCAATGCAAAAACATAAATAGCAGTTGAAAAATATTTAGCCAGTATGATCTGCGTACGGCTGACCGGCTTACTGGCCAGCAGCCTTAACGTACCCATACTTGCCTCGCCCGAAACCACATCGCCGGCTACCAACGCAACCAATATAGGCACATGCACCAGCAACAGGTTGAGTACAAAAAAACAAACGGCATACCCATTAACCAGTTTATCATATTCAATATCCATGGTTTCTCCCAGGGAGCCAAGCATAAACATCATCCAGTCTTTTCCATTTACATACAGCCCCAGCTGTATCAAAAAAATAAAAGCGGCAATGATACCAAAAGCCAGGTAGGTCCTGGGTTTCCTGAATATTTTAAACAGTTCAATTTGTAACAGGTTCCACATGGCCGTTTTGTGTTGTTAGTGAAAGAAAATAATCTTCCAGTGAATGCATGGGATTCACTGAAAGGATCTGCACCTGCCTGGATACCAGTTCGCTGATCAGTAAAGGCACTTCGTCCTTATTCATTTTAAGCTGCAGACCGCCGGTGCTTTGTTGTAATAAAGGGGCCCATCTTGTCTGTCGTATTTTTTCTCCGGCATCTATATCATCAGTTGTTTCTATCTGTACCAGCGATTTTGAAGGATCGAGCAGTTCTGCTACATTACCCTCCACCATTTTTTTGCCTTTATGAATGATCAGCATCCGGTTTGCAACCAATTCAATTTCGCTAAGCAGGTGAGATGAGACCAGTATGGTTTTGCCCATGTCGCGGCTTAGATGTAAAATGAGGTTACGCATATCAGCAATACCCTGGGGGTCAAGGCCGTTAGTGGGCTCGTCGAGTATGATCAATTTGGGATTATGTACCAGGGCAACCGCAATGCCCAGTCTTTGTTTCATACCCTGGCTGAAAGTTTTTACTTTGCTGAAAGCCCTTTCTTCCAGCCCCAC
The DNA here is from genome assembly GCA_039926045.1 of Ferruginibacter sp. Taxonomy (GTDB): domain Bacteria; phylum Bacteroidota; class Bacteroidia; order Chitinophagales; family Chitinophagaceae; genus Ferruginibacter. The sequence goes on along the minus strand of JBDSXS010000208.1, from coordinate 10,185 downwards.
CTTTTTTAACTGGTCAAGCAGTACTGCCCGGTTTGGCTTTATGCCGCTCATTTTTGCAAAAATGGCCAGGTTATCAAAAGCAGATAAGTATTTATACAGATCTGGCTTTTCAATTACAGCGCCCACCTGTTTCAATATTTGTTTGCGATGGGTTTTTAAATTTTCACCAAAAATATTGATGGTGCCCTTAGTGGGCTTTATGAGTGTAAGCAGCATGCGTATGGTAGTTGATTTGCCGGCGCCGTTCTGCCCCAGGAAACCATATACATCAGCTTCATTAACGGTGAATGAAAGTTCATCTACAGCATTGATCTCGTTAAATTGTTTGGAAAGGTCACTTACATTTATAATGGTTGCCATGAATTGCGATATTGGCAAAGATAAAACGTATAAAGAGGTAAAAGGTTCAAAAGATGATAAATAACCCGAAAATTAATTTGTCCCTGGATTCATATAGCTCTGTAAAGCTTTTACGTATTCTTCAAAAGCTTCTATTCCTTTTTTGGTGATCCTGCAAATAGTTTGCGGGTAATTATTATTGAATTGCTTGGTAACATCCAGGTAACCTGCATCCTTTAATTTATTGATCTGCACACTGAGGTTACCTGCGGTTGAGTTTGTTTTTTCTTTCAGGAATGTGAACTCAGCCTCACGCACACTGATGAGGAGGCTTACAACAGCAAGCCTGAGTTGAGAATGTAATATAGGATCGAGTTCTTTAAATTCCATGGTTAAAAGCCTTATTGGTTTTTAAGGCTATTCTTAGTTCTTCTGTGATCCTGCCATAATAATATACCGGGGATAATATAACCGATCAGAACGGCCCCGGCCATGATCAGCATATCGTATTTAAAATCTTTGTTGATAAACATGGCAATGGCACCCGTCCAGTTGACTGCAGCGCCTACCATTAATGATCTTGATTTTACAGCACCCCCTTTTATTAGCATAAAGAAGGCAAAAATCATCAGGAAAAACCCAAAGCCACCATTGGGACTAACAGCAACATTGATCGCAAAAATGATGCTGAAAAGGCTTATGATAAAACCAAGATCAACAAATTTCATCAGATCGCCTACGTAAGTTCTTACAGGTTTTTTCTTAGGGCGAAAAACGTCATACAATAATAAAATGATGGTTACCAGGCCAAAAATATTCCAGCCCAGAAAAATATTCTTTGCCCCTATATGCATAAAAATGAAGGTGGAAAGGGATGCTAAAATGATCATCGTTCCCCAAAGCAGCCAGCTTATACCACTATCTGTAATATTAGTCTTTGCCTGGTTGATCATTTGGTGAATGATCTCCATGCTTTTTTCTTTTGATAGTTGTTGATCGTTTGACATAATAGTGAAAGTTATTTTAAGCTTTATTTTGTTGGTTATATTTTTTCCGAAGCAAATAGCCCGGTACTATCCATGCTACGATCATGGCAACAGCTAACAATAGTAATCCATACACCGGTAAAATAAATGTTGAAATAATGGCCAGCACCCAACAGGTTATACCGCCTGTTTTAAGTGGTTTGAACTGCATAACAACACCCGACAAAAAAGTGGGTATGCCATACAGGAGGAGAAAAAGTGAATACAGGTATTCCCATCCCTGGCTTTTCCCTAAAATAAAACTCAGAATGAACATGCTTATGCCAAAACTTATCCAGATATAATTGATAATTTCTTCGCTGTATGTTTTTACAATTTCTTTTTTCTTTGTCCTGACGAGGTAGATCACCTGGAAAATGACAGCCAGCCAGCAACTCGCCCATATGACCTCCGGGTGTTTAAACAATTGCAGCTTCAGTATAACAAAATGCGCTATCGAACAAAATAATATCAACCATCCCCATAACAGGTACAAAAAACCATTTTCGCTGAAACGGTTCTTTGCCTGGTTGATCATACTGTCTATCAACAGCAGGCTATCTTTTGGTGAAAAATTTTCTGATTCCATACAATTAAGTTTTGGGTTAGATGTTGGCGCTTAACAGGCAACATCCCGGTTTATTTGCATTCGCTTATTAAAGTCTCAACGCGTTTTTTGCCCCAGTTTGGATGTATATCACTGGCTGGTACAAACTTATTATATTTATCAAGCGAAGATTGTAAAACCGGTTTTGCTGTTGCACATCCACCGCCAAACTGCTCGGGTGTATATTTTAATCCCTGTCCTTTTAAATATTCAGGCCTTGGGTTTGTTGGGTCCTGTTGGCTGGCAGCATCAATATAAGAAGCAGCTTCCGGTCCGTATTCCTGGTACCGCTGCATAGGATTTACCATCATGTGGCTGCTGGCGATCATACTCTTTACGCAACTGATCTCTGAGTTATTAGGCTGTAAAGCTTCGGCTTTTTCGATCAGTTCAGTTGCCTTATCGGCAATAGCATCAACCTTTGATTTGTCCTTCTCCATATAAGTATAATTTACCTGGCATAGTGCAGCATAATAATAAGGAAGCCACTGGGTTTTCTCAGCTGTTGCAATGCGCTCAAAATTATTTGCAAGGGCCAACAGGTTTTGAGGATTTTTGAAACTGGTATCAATGGCAGCAATATTGCTTTTCATGTTTGCCAGGTATTTATCGCTTTGTGCGAATGTGCCAATTGCTAAAAATGCAACTACAGCCAGGAGAAATAATTTTTTCATTGTCTTGATTTTTGATTTTTGATTTTTGATTTTTATTGATTTTTTTGTTGATTTTTTAATTTTTTGTATTCAGTTTCAATAGAATTAGACCTTGGGAAAACATATGCCCCCGCAAAATGAAAAGCAAGGCCAATACCCCAGCCGATCATGGGCCAGACAGGCCAGGGAAAATGATCCCAGCTAAAGATATTAAAATTCCTATCCTGGTTATTTGATGTTAAGAACCAAACAGCCCAGAAAAAAGAATTCATAATAACATAGGTAATTATATGTGTTTTAAAGCTTGCCCTTTTTTGAGCGATCTCCCATAAAACAGGATCTTTTCCTTCGGGAACCGGTTGATAGTGTGACATAATGTTTAAGTTTATTAGTTATGATTTTGGTTCATTAAAGATTATTGTTAATTGCATCCTGTGTTCTGTCAATTCCAAAGCTTAAAAAGCAGCCGATGTATATAAATCTTTTGGATGGCGGCGTAACTGCTTCCTTTCTGCTACCGCTATTATTGTAATTGTAATTGAATACCTGGTCCTGTCCCAATACATTATTAATACCCAAAACCCAAACCACAAATGCTTTTGCTTTAGGCTTACCCAGGTTGGGTAAATAATTAACACTAAAACTCATGCTGTTGTAATTGATGGTTTTTCCGGCATCGCCAATTACATATTTGTTCTGTACATTATCATAAGTAAAATGATAATAAGGGCGGCCGGTAGCAAAACTATAACTGAGGTTAAATCCGGTTTTCCAGGGCAGTACAAATTTTTTAGCCACCAATGATACTGTATGATTTGCAGCAAATGATGGGGTGACTGCCTGGGGATAATTTAAATAATCCCTTTTTGTATCGAGATACGAATAGGAGATCCAGAAATCAACATTCTTAAATGTTTTTTTATCCCTATAAAACAATTCCACACCTTTAGCATGCCCAAATCCATTGTTATTGGTTGCCACTTCCCTGCCGGTTGCCGATGTTGATGTTTTATACAGGTCTGTATATTTTTTGTAAAAAGCCTCTATCCTGAAAGTGCGATTGCTGCTTATTTTTTGATACTGCAGAATATAATGAGCGGCTCTTGAATAATCAAGACTTGCCACAGTGGGCAAATATTTTCTTTCGGGGTTCTGGTAAAATAATCCATAGGCAAATGATGCCTGGCTGTTATCCGGGAACTTATAAGCCACAGAGACCCTGGGCGCCACATTCCACTTATTAATTATTTGAGAATGCTCAACCCTGCCGCCAAGCTTTGCTGCAAGGTTATTCGTAATAAAAACATCTGCTTCTGCAAAAACAGATTCGAGATTATCTGTTACTGATTCTGTAAACTGTGTGCCATCATATAAGGTATAGGTTGATCTTTCCTTACTATAAAAATAATCTGACCCGAAGCGGATAACATTTAAACCATTTAATTTTTTATCCAGCACAAACCTCACCTGGGCGTATTGTGCCCGGTTATTAACTTTGAAATTTTTAAACGCATAGAAGGAAGGATTAGTAATTATCTGTTTTACATTATTGGCATCCTGCAGTTCATTTTTAATATCATCTTTGTTTGTACTATAGCTAATGCCGGTTGTTAGTTTCCATCCCTGGCCAAAATTTTCACGCCAGTTAATATTCTGGTAAGTATTTAGATTTTCAATGGCAAAAGCATTTTTTAATATTACAGAATCTATATCCGTACTTCTAAAACCGGTTTTATTGGTACTTACATAACCATAGTATTTAATAAATCCACCACTCTTTGTCCTCATCCTGAAATTGGCATCTCCCTGGTGATAGATCGGTATCTGGAAAAAATCCTGTTTTTGTTTATTGATCGCAAAACCCAGCCAAAGGTTTGTGTAATTATATGAAACACCCCAGGAAGAGTTTTTATCTTTCGAAAGGTGCTGAATACCAGCTCCAACACCAATAACAGATATTGCCAGGTCTGCCTGTGTTTTTTCAGGCAGGTCTTTACTCTCTAAGATCAGTGCCGAAGAAAGTGCCTGGCCGTATAAAGCGGAATAACCTCCGGAACTAAAAACAGTTCCTTTAAAAAGAAAAGGATTAAAACGTCCGCGGGTGGCAATGCCCGGAGTACTGCTGTAAAAAAAATTGTTGACCAGGTTACCGTCCATATATATCTTACTCTCAGTGGCCGATCCTCCCCTTACAAACAAGCCCTCGCTCTCCCCAACCTGCTGGGTACCCGGTAAGGTTTTAAAAGCACTGGTAACATCGGCATTTGCACTTGGTGTGGTTACAATATCCAACGCTGATAGAACTGCTCCCTTATTTTTATCGCTGGCAACAAAAGAACCTGCAGATATGACCACTGCCTTTAATTCTGTAACCAGCTCCTTCATAGTTATATTTAATGTAATAGGAGTTGCCTCAATATTGATCTCCTGTTCAAAGGGTTTATAACCTATTATAGATGCTTCAAATATCTTTTTGCCCTTTTCGGTAGTCGAAAATGAAAAATTACCCAAAGAATCGGTAGTGGCCCCATCGTAGCTATCTTTTAAGGTAATACTTGTCCCGCCAACAGGTTTACCCCTCGGGTCTGTTATTTTACCGGCAATCTTAACCTGTGCTGTGACAGATAAACCAAGTATTAAAAAAACTAATGTAAGTACCCTTTCCATTTCTGCTAAATTTTACACAAACGTAAAGTAGTTTATTTTATAAACCAAATATTTTTTAAAATAAATTTTTATTTAACCCAGGTTTTATCCCTCGAAACGAAACAGCCTAAATCACTTTAATAGTATGTTTATCAACAGTTTATATTCAATTAGGACATACCCTTTCTCATAGCTAAAAAGGATAAGAAGTTATTAACATCCCCTAAAATTTATTTTTTTATGTGGACTGAAATTGTAATTTAGCAATAGAATTTAATGGGTTAGTAAGTACAAAGGGTCAGCAGAAATGTTGACCCTTTTACTTTTTATAAAGCCAAAAATGAAAATCATCTTATACTTTAATTGATTTTTCATTCTTCTTTTTCCATTTTACATTTATGCCATGAGTAAAACTAGATCCGCTTTTTTTTGTCAGAGCTGTGGGTACGAAAGTGCAAAATGGGTAGGTAAATGTCCGGGCTGTAATAACTGGAACACTTTTGTTGAGGAAGTAATGGTTAAAGGAACAGATAAAAAAGAAAAAGATGAATGGCGCGATTATTCCGGCCTGGGAAAACAAAAGACCATTTCAATTAATGACGTAAGTAGTGCCGAGGAAAAAAGGATCTTAACAACCGATGCAGAATTAAACCGCGTACTTGGCGGCGGAATAGTTTTAGGAAGTATCGTTTTGGTTGCCGGGGAACCGGGCATTGGTAAATCAACTTTATTTTTACAGATCGGTTTACAGCTTAAAGATGTTGTTACCTTATATATAAGCGGCGAAGAAAGTGAACAGCAAATAAAAATGCGGGCCGACCGCCTCGGCATCAACAGCGAAAATTTTTATATTCTTACCGAGACCAATACACAAACAATTTTCCAGGAAATAAAAAAATTAAAACCCCAACTGGTTATTGTTGATTCTATTCAAACCCTTCAATCGCCTTTTGTTGAAAGCGGTGCCGGTAGTATCAGCCAGATACGGGAGTCTGCTACAGAACTGCAACGCTTTGCCAAAGAAACCAACACACCCGTTTTTTTAATCGGGCATATCACCAAAGACGGAGCCATTGCAGGTCCCAAGATACTGGAGCATATGGTAGATACTGTTTTGCAGTTTGAAGGCGACAGGCATTATGCTTACCGTATATTACGAACGCTTAAGAACCGCTTTGGGTCTACATCTGAGCTGGGCATTTACGAAATGACCGGCACCGGCATGAGGGCTGTAAATAATCCTTCAGAATTATTAATTACACAAAAAGAAGAGCAGCTAAGCGGTATTGCCATTGCTGCAACTATGGAAGGCATGCGCCCTTTATTAATTGAAGGGCAAGCCTTGGTAACGCAAAGTGTTTATGGTACACCTCAACGTACCGTAAGTGGTTTTGATCTCCGTCGATTACAATTATTATTAGCCGTGCTGGAAAAAAGAGGCGGCTTTCATTTTGGTGTTAAAGATGTTTTCATAAATATTGCTGGTGGCTTAAAAGTAGAAGATCCTTCCATTGACCTGGCCATAGTAAGTGCTTTGTTAAGCAGTTATGATGATGTGCCTATCAACCAGCATTTTTGTTTTGCAGGTGAGGTTGGTTTAAGTGGAGAGATAAGAGCCGTTAACAGAATTGAACAGCGGATAGCTGAAGCAGAAAAATTAGGATTCGAAAAGATCATCGTAAGCAAGTACAATTCCAAATCACTGGGCAAACAAAAATTCAATATTGAAATAGTGCCCCTGGGGAAAGTTGAAGAATTATACCAATATTTATTTTAACTTGTAGGGTATTTATTTTTTAAGATGATCGCCCAACTGAAAAATATTGTCGGCAGTACCCTCCATCTTTTCTATCCACACACGTGTACCGGTTGTGGATCTGATCTGTTGGGAGAAGACAACATGCTTTGTCTAAAATGCATTCATCAATTACCACACACCAATTTTGCAGGCATACCTAACAACCCTATCGAAAAATATTTTTGGGGAAGAATTCTTTTAACGTCTGCTTACAGCCAGTTTTATTTTTCAAAAGAATTTTTAATACAACATCTTATTCATGAGCTCAAATACCGGGGCAATACCAATATCGGGTTCTACCTGGGAGAGATCATGGGCAAGACCCTACTCAATAGCAACCGGTTTAGTAACATTGAAGCCCTGATCCCTTTGCCGCTCTATGCGGATAAAGAGCATAAACGTGGCTATAACCAGGCAACGGTAATTTGCAATGGCATGTCTTCTGTGATGAATATACCAGTTTTACATGGTGCCATTATCCGGCAACATGCCACCGAAACACAAACCCGGAAGCATCGTACCGAGCGCTGGGAGAATGTAAAAAGCAGTTTTAAACTGTCAAACGAACATGCACTGAGTGGTAAACATGTGTTATTGGTGGATGATGTTGTAACAACAGGCGCAACTTTAGAAGCCTGTGGTAATAGTATATTGCAGGCAGAAAATGTTAAGTTAAGTATAGCCACACTTGCGTACGCAGCTAAATAGAACTGAGCGGAGTCGAAGTTTGGCCAGGCTGTATTGAGCGGAGTCGAAATACACCTAATTGAACCAAAGTATAGTCAAATAAGTATAAATTTGAAAAATGAAGAGAACCGCTTTCCTTTTTTGCCTTTTGACCTTTGCCTTTTGCCTTTTCCTGGCCTCCTGCAAAAAAGACTCTTTTATCACCAGCGAATTTGCCAGGCTTTCTATTACAGCTGATACATTAAAGTATGATACCGTTTTTACAACAACCGGCTCTATAACCAAATCCTTTAAGATCATTAATGAGAACAACCAGAAACTTCGCCTTAACAAAGTAAAATTAATGGGCGGACCAGGTTCTGCCTATAAAATGAATGTTGACGGGGCTGCCACCACCGAAGTAAATAACCTCGATATTGAAGCCAACGACAGCATCTATGTTTTTGTATCTGTCACCATCAACCCAAATGCTGCCAACCTTCCGTTTATTGTAAGCGATAGTATTTTAGTAAGCTACAACGGCAATACCCGTTATGTACAATTACAGGCATACGGTCAGAACGCAAACTTTTTAAGCAACAGGTTAATTACCGGGAATGTGACCTGGACTAATAACCTGCCCTATGTGATCCTTGGCAGCATACGCATTGATACCACCGCTACATTAATTATACAACAGGGCTGTAAGATCTATTCGCATGCCAATGCACCGTTCATTGTAGACGGCACATTAACCGTTAATGGCACACAAGTCAGTCCCGTGGTCTTTACAGGCGACAGGCTGGATGAGGGTTATAAAGATCTGCCGGCAAGCTGGCCTGGTATCTATTTTAGAGGCATGAGTAAGAACAATGTATTTACTTATGCAGTTGTAAAAAATGCTTACCAGGCTATCGTTATCGAAAAACCATCTATCAATGCCAATCCAAAATTAATACTGCACCAATGTATTGTTGATAATGCTTACGATGCCGGTATCATGTGCGTAAACAGTAGTCTGCAGGCCGATAACAGCCTGATCAGCAATTGCGGCAGCAATATCATTTTAAGCTATGGAGGACTTTATAATTTTACGCATTGTACGGTGGCTGCCTATTCATCTAATTATCTTACCCATAAAAATCCCGTGCTTAACGTAAATAATTTTATTGAGCAGGCAGGAGGTATGGTAACGGCAAATCTGACTGCTGTTTTCCGCAACAGCATTTTTTGGGGAGATGATGGAATTGTAACTAATGAAGTAACAGTTAATAAACAGGGAGCAACTCCTTTTAATGTTCTATTCGACAAAAATATTTACAGGGCTGTTGCAGATCCTGCTAACAGTATCTTAACAGGTAATATTAAAAATATAAATCCTTCGTTCGACAGTATAGATGTGAATAAAAGAATATTTGATTTCAGGATAACAAAAAATTCATTTGCCCCCGGAATAAATGCCGGTACAGTAACCGGCTTCCCTAAGGACCTGGATAATAATAACAGGAATGTGGGTTTACCGGATATTGGATGTTATGAAAAGCAGTAAAGCCCAGCCCCATCCCAACCCTTCACCGAAGGGGAAGGAGAGCGAAGTGGAAGGATAATTAACAAAACAATTTTTCTTTTTTAATGTTATCAAAATAAAAAACAATCATCGCCAAGTCTACCAGTTCCCTCCCCTTTGGAGAGGGGTTGGGGTGAGGCCAAAATAAACATCATGATAAAGTTAATTGCCATCAGCACCCTATTTCTTGCCGGTTTTTTACAGGCAAACAGGAATGTAACTACAGTACCGGTAAAAACAAAAACCATCGCTGTTACAAAATCCATTTATGATTTTAAAGTAGAAGGCCTGGCAGGTGGCACGATCGATTTCTCAGCATTTAAAGGCAAAAAAATATTAATAGTAAATACGGCAAGTCAATGTGGATACACTCCCCAATACGAAGGCCTTGAAAAATTATATGAAACTTATAAGGATAAACTGGTTATCATAGGTTTTCCTGCCAATAATTTTGGCGGACAGGAACCGGGCACCAACACAGAGATCAAGGAATTCTGCAAAAAAAATTACGGCGTAACATTTCCCATGGCATCCAAGGTTTCTGTAAAAGGAGATGATGCGGCCCCGATTTATAAATGGCTTTGCAACAAATCAGAGAACGGTGTGCTGGATGCAGAGATCAAATGGAATTTCGGAAAATTTTTACTGGATGAACACGGAAACCTGATCCAATACTTTCCGAGTAAGGTTACACCAATGAGTGAAGAGATCACCAGTAAATTATGAATATGATAAAACTGCTGACACTTTCGTTTGGATTTTTTTGGAGTAGTTTAGTTTCGAAACCCGGCACCGCAATTCAAACCAAAACCATTTATGATTTTAAAGTAGAATCATTGAATGGTGGCACCATCAACTTTGCTGATTTTAAAGGAAAGAAAATA
>JBDSXS010000207.1:0-16000 GCA_039926045.1 Ferruginibacter sp. | reverse complement strand
TATAATATGCCCATCAGTTATTCAGGTATTAACGATGAGCATGCAGCGGTGCGTAATTCGGCCGGCGTGTTTGATGTAAGCCATATGGGTGAATTTATTTTGAAAGGAGAGCATGCACTGGACCTTATTCAAAGAGTGACCAGCAATGATGCTTCTAAATTATCAGTTGGAAAAGCGCAGTATAGCTGTTTACCAAATAAGACTGGCGGTATTGTTGATGACCTCCTTGTATATTGCCTTGAAGAAAACAATGCCTATATGTTGGTAGTAAATGCCAGTAATATTGAAAAAGACTGGAACTGGATACAGCAGTTTAATGACAAGGCCGTGGAGATGCATAATATTTCTGATAAAACCTGTTTGCTTGCCATACAGGGCCCCAATGCAACAAGAATATTACAGCCGCTAACCGAAATGGATATCATGAACCTGAAGTATTACACTTTTACCAAGGGAACATTTGCCGGCGTTGAAAATGTATTGATAAGTGCAACCGGATATACAGGGGCCGGAGGCGTTGAAATTTATTTTGAAGACAAAGATGATGATGCGACAAAGATCTGGGACGCCATTTTTGAAGCAGGAAAAAAAGGCGGCATCAAACCCATTGGCCTGGGTGCAAGAGATACCCTCCGCTTAGAAATGGGCTATTGTTTATATGGTAACGATATTGATGACAACACTTCACCCCTGGAAGCCGGCCTGGGTTGGATAACAAAATTCAGCAAACCATTTACCAACAGCGAGCATTTTGAAAAACAAAAAGCTGAAGGCTTAACCAAAAAACTAGTGGGCTTTGAAATACTGGAAAAAGGAATAGCCAGGCATGACTATGACATCAAGGATTTTGAAGGGGTTATCATCGGTAAAGTTACATCAGGCACCCAATCACCAACATTAGGCAAAGCTATAGGTATAGGTTATGTTGATGCAAAATATGCAGCACCGGACAGCGAAATTTATATCAGTGTCCGTAATACTTTAATTAAAGCCAAAGTGGTAAAAATGCCTTTTGTATAATGGATAATTATTTAATGGATAATTAATAATGTTTCAGGTGGGAAAGCTTTTTTTTAAAAAACAACATTTAGTTTAATAAATTATCCATTATTTCGTTATCAATTATCCATTGATCAGCCATGCCTCATATTCATTTAACATCATTTATTACCGCACCAATCGAACGGGTTTTCGATCTGAGCCGCAGCATCAACCTGCACCAGATATCAACAACCGAAACCAATGAAAAAGCAATAGGAGGTGTGATGAACGGGCTGATCAATAAGAACGAGACCGTAACCTGGCAGGCTAAGCATCTTTTTAAGACCAGGCAGTTTACCTCTAAAATTACGGAGATGCAAAGTCCTGATCATTTTATTGATGAAATGATAAGGGGCGATTTTAAAAGCTTTCATCACGAGCATCATTTTAAAGCAACAGAGAATGGTACCATCATGATCGACCTGGTAAATTTTGAAACACCGTATGGATTAATGGGCAAAATTGCCAACAGTTTTTTTCTTCGGTCCTATATCGAAAAGTTTTTGATAAAAAGGAATGCTGTGATCAAAGAATACGCTGAAACACAAAAGTGGAAAGCTATTTTAAACTAATTTTAGCCAATGCAAAGCGCCAAGCCCGAATTATATACCTGTCTTTCCCCTTCGCTTTTAGACCTGTACGATGTTGATAAAAGCATTGTAGTGATCATTGATGTATTAAGGGCCACATCCACCATCGCTACAGCTTTACACAATGGCGCAAAAGCCGTCATCCCCGTTGACAGTGTTGCCGATTGCATCCGCATTGGAAAACAGATAGAAAGTATAACGGCAGGTGAAAGGGATGGAAAGATAGCAGAAGGCCTGGAATATGGCAATTCACCATTTGAATATCCCCGTGAATTTGTACAAGATAAAACCCTGGTTCTTACAACAACGAATGGTACAAGACTCTTGCACATGGCGCTTAATAAAAGTGCAAAAGCCATCATCACCGGTTCGTTTCCAAACCTATCGGCTGTTTGTGATTTTTTACTGGCAGAAAACCAAAACGTGATCCTGGGCTGTGCCGCCTGGAAGAACAGGATCAATTTAGAAGATACTTTATTTGCGGGTGCTGTTATCAATAAGATAGGAAAACACTTTTCAATCAACTGCGATTCATCACAGATAGCACTATCCATGTATCATGAGGCAAAAGAAGATATGTTTCAATTCATGAGATCGAAAAATGCTTCTCATTACCTCCGCCTCGCCGGTTATGGGCTGGAAGAAGATATAAAGTATTGTTTAACCCAAGACATAGCCAATGCTACAGTTATATATGAAGAAGGGAAACTTCTTGCCAAATAAACGAATCATCATTTAACAGAAATTTTCTTACTAATCTTTCCCATAAGGTTTCAGGGCTTGTTTATTTTTCGTTACTTTTGCAAATTGCCTTTTTCAGAAATGGATATACCTTAAAATAGTAGAAATCCGTTCATATCTGAAATCCCAAATCGGCAACCTAAAATCAAGCATGGCCTTACCGCACCTTATTAAATATGTTTACAACAATGGTTCCGACGAAGTGATCCGCCGTGGCAAAAAGATTCATGCTATGGGTTTTGTTGAGCTGGTTGAGCATGACCAGTTGATGGGTGGCGTTGTATTCAGGGTAAAGGATGACAGCTATGCTACTTTTTACAAAGTGCATATCCAAAAATACACCGATGCAAAATCGATGACGGTTCGTTGTTCATGTCCTTACAATTTAGGAGATATATGCAGGCACGAAGCTGCTGCATTGATTCGCCTGCAGGACATGGTTGATAAGAATATGCTGGGCAACACCAACATTCAATACAACCAGCGCCACACGGTTGCCAAGATGAAGCACATTGAATTAAAAATGATCAAGCTGCTTTCATCGCCCGGTATTTATGCCGAAGCTGAAAATATTTTACGCAGCACAAAAGCAAATATCATCAAAGCGGCTGATGAGCGTGTGGAAGCTGAATTGGTTTTGGAAGGAGAATCCTTTCCGCTTGTCATTCAAAAGAACGACGAAAGGAATTTTGATACTTCCTGCAAATGTGGAGAGACAGAACATCCGCTCTGTGAACATAAAACATTATTGTTCCTGCAACTGCTGGATGCTTATGGAGCTAATTATTTTGACACCATCCGTAACTGGGATAAAGAAAAAAATAAACTGCTGCAGATCTATGGCTACAGCCTGGACGATGACCTTACCAACAAATTTGAATTTACTTATAAAGACGGCAAACCTTTTTTAAAAGTGCTCGACCCTTCCATTAAACGGGTTGCGGCAGGCACAGTGCCGGCGAGGCCTGCAGAGGCTTTTATTGTTCCGGATATGCCAACCCAGGAAGTAACTGTTGAAGAACAGCCTGCAAAGAAACTGGGCATTGTTTTTAATTTCAATGCGGCTATGTATCCTTATTTTGATGTGGATGCCGTGCAGGGAGAAGCCGATGACACACAGATCAAGTATGTGGGTAAAGTAGAAAAACTTGATCTTACTAAATTTGTGAATACAGAATTGTTTAGTGAAGATGATAAGCAATTGTTACAGCAGGTACGTAAATTACAAAGCAGCGAGATCAATAAATACCTTGACCGAAATTCACCCTTCAGCGGCATTTGGGAAAATATTATTCACACTGATGGAGATGACCTGCCTGAGGAAACAAAGGCCCTGATCGCAGAATACCTGCAACCCAAACTTAAAAAAATATTTGAAGAACAGGCAGACAATAATTTTATTTTTTATTTACCCCGGGCAAAACAATTTACTACAGCCAACCTGGTAGAAATTGAATTAAGCAACCATTTTATTGCACCAGTTTTTAAAGTGCAGGCCAGCAACGGTCATTTTGAAATTGCCTGCATGGTAAAATTAATGGGAGACACCATGCCTTTTACCGACAATGAATGCAACAGCAGCCTGGTTTATTTAAATGATGATGTGTTGTATCTGTGGCAAAGGGCCGAAGATGTTTTGCAGGCCGAAAAATTCCTGAAAGAAGGAAATATCCAGCTTAGCAAAGACAACTGGGCCGAAAAAATGAAGTCGGTTATCCTGCCCCTTACCAAAGAATATAAAGTGGAATTTGATAAGAGCCTGGTAAGGGAAATTAAAAGCGGCGAACCGGAAATAAAACTACAGTTGCAGGAAAAGGGCGACTATCTTGTATTTCAGCCTGTATTTACCTACAAGGGTTTTGAAACAAAGCCTTCTGATAAAGAGAACATCACCATACCCGATGGCGATAAGATACTCATCATTGAACGTAACCTGGAAGCAGAAGAAGCATTCCTGAAAAAACTGGAAAGCCTGCACTCATTATTTGTAAGACCCGATAATAATAAAACCAACCTGGTATTAAAAGGAGCAGATGTGCTGCGTAATAACTGGTTCTTTTTATTTGTTGATGCTATGAATGAAATGAAAGTGCCGGTATTTGGTTTCGAAGCACTGCGCAATTTCCGTTTTAATACAGCCAGGCCCAATACACATATACATGTGAGCAGCGGCCTAGATTGGTTTGATGCCAAAGTGGAGATTGAATTTGGTGAGCAGCGGGTTGGCATTGATGAAATAAAAACAGCATTGCTGAATAAGCAATCATTTGTACAGCTCAATGACGGCACTTTAGGAATACTGCCGGATGAATGGCTGAAAAGATATTCCCTGTTGTTTAAAGTGGGCGAAGGCAGGAGCGATCAGTTACGCCTGTCGAAATACCACATGAGTGTGATCGATGAGCTGTATGAAAATAAGGATGAAAAAGAATTAAGTTTTGAGCTTGACGAAAAGTATGAGCGGCTTAAAGAGTTTAAGAATATTCCTGAAACAGTTGCCCCTGCTCATTTACAGACTATTCTCAGGCCTTATCAAACATCTGGCTTTCAGTGGTTGAATTATTTGAACGACGTGGGTTGGGGTGGTATTTTAGCCGATGACATGGGTTTGGGTAAAACCGTGCAGGCTTTAAGTATGCTGCATCACTATAAAGAGATGATGGGTGGGCTAAAAGCGATCGTGGTTTGTCCAACAACATTGATCTATAACTGGAGAAATGAAGTGGAAAAATTCACACCTACATTAAGCTGGCATATTCACCATGGTAGTATCCGAAGCCGCAATGTTGAGGAATTGCAAAAACACAATATCATTATTACTACCTACGGCACATTGCGAAGCGATATACAGGTATTATTGAAAATGAAATTCGATTATGTAATACTGGATGAAAGCCAGGCCATAAAAAATCCCGCTTCAAAAGTTACCAGGGCGGCTTGCCTGCTGAACGCAAAGAACAGGCTGTGCATGAGTGGTACACCATTGCAGAATAACACCTTCGATATTTTTGCGCAAATGAATTTCTTAAATCCCGGCCTGCTGGGTAATATGGAATTCTTCAGAAATGAATTTGCCACACCTATCGATAAATTTGGAGAACAGGAACAAAAAGAACATTTACGTAAATTACTTTTCCCATTCATTCTGCGCCGCACCAAGGAACAGGTGGCCAAGGACCTGCCCGAAAAAACAGAAACTATTTTGTTTTGCGAAATGGAAAAAGAGCAGCGTAAGGTTTATGAAGCATACCGCAACAGCTACCGTGATAAGATACTGGGAACCATTGATCAGCAGGGGATCGGTAAATCGCAGCTAACCATTCTGCAGGGACTGATGAAACTACGACAGATATGCGACAGCCCGGCCATTTTGAATGAAGAAGAAAAATATCCAAACCATTCTATTAAACTGGATGAGTTGGCCCGTGAGATCGAAGAAAATATCGGCCACCACAAGGCGCTTATATTCTCACAGTTTTTGGGGATGCTGGCCTTAATAAAAAAGAAACTGATACAGGATAATATCCCGTTTGAATATTTCGATGGTAGTACCTCTGCTCCCGACAGGGAGAAAGCGATTCAGAATTTTCAGAACAATGATGAGTGCAGGGTATTCCTTATTTCGCTGAAGGCTGGTGGCGTGGGTTTAAATTTAACCGCCGCCGATTATGTGTATATAGTTGACCCCTGGTGGAACCCGGCTGTTGAGCAACAGGCTATTGACCGTACGCACCGTATTGGCCAAACCAAGAATATTTTTGCTTACCGCATGATCTGCGTGGATACAATTGAAGACAAAATACTGGAACTGCAGGAACGCAAACGTAAATTAGCAAGCGAACTAATCGCTGATGATGCCAGCTTTGTAAAAGCACTCTCCAAATCGGATGTGGAGTATTTGTTCAGCTAAAAGGGCGGATCAAATATGACTGTCAACTAAGAGGCGATAAAATCTTTCAATCGTTTAAATTCCCTGTTGGTTGGAGATTCAAATAAGCTTTTTAAAGCGTGTCCCAGGATCTTTAACACAGCATTAAAAGAAATGCCATGGTTGTGTGTGTGTGTGGTATTTTTCATACATTGGATTTTGTATATCAAAAGTACAAATCCGTTATTCACTTACAAGAGCAGTTTTGCTCAATCTTAAGCGGGTAATTTCCGAACCAAACCGGTTATTTTACGGCCTGCTCCGGGAAATTACTTCTAAACCTGCGATTCTTCTTATAGTAACGGATGGGGTAGATATCAGGATTTTGCCTGAGTTTACCTATAAAACTCTTAATTGCCTGCACCACGATGTGCTCGGATTTAACCTGGTATGGGATCTTATTCATTAGGTATTGTTTAAGTATAAGCTTAACGGCATGCATTTAAAATTATTGTACGTTAGGTACCAATTTTAAAGGTCATGCCGGCAACTTAAACAAAAAAGCTTACCTACCCAGTGAATTTACATCAGGCAACTGTACAAAGCAGGATGCAACGATCCAGCAAATAATGGCAATAAAGGCGATGGCTTCTGTTTTGGAAATTTCGATTTGTAAAAAATTCTTCATAATTAATATTTTTAGTTGTTGTTAATGGAGTTATAGACGGGAGAGGAGAATACCGGTTTAACCGGGAAAGCCCCGGAAGCCTTTCTTATAAGTTTTTTAACAGCTAGCCAAAAAACCATTAACATTAATTAACCTTATACCCATATTGGTTAACCGGGCTAACTGAACATGGTCAATACTTTTGTACTCAATAAAAGTATAGCCATGAAATATTTTATTTTACTATCAAACCTGTTGCTGATTACAGCCATAACGGCAACAGCCCAAAAACAGGGCCTTTCTGTGAAGGGGCAATTGGCAGACAGCTTACAGATGCAACGTGTTGCAGAAGCTACCGTTTCACTGATCAACACGGCCGACTCATCCCTTATTGCCTTTACCAGGACAGATTCTGCAGGCAATTTTTCTTTCCAGTTAAAGCCGGGGAAATATCGTTTATCTGCATCCCAGGTAAATTTTCACCCTTTATGGAAAGTTTTTGAAGTTTCGGGTAATATTGACCTGGGTACCATTTACATGAAGGATAAGTCAATAATGGAAACGGTGTCTATTACTTCACAAAGGCCACCTGTTGTAGTAAATGGGGATACGCTGGAATTCAATGCCGAAGCATTCAAAACAAAACCCAATGCTGTTGTGGAAGACATGCTAAAAAAAATGCCTGGGGTGGAAGTGGATAAAGACGGCACTATCCGGGTTAACGGAAAACGTATCAGCCGGGTATTGGTCAATGGCAAAGATTTTTTTAACGGCGATCCTAAGATGGCAACAAGGAATCTTGCTGCTGATGCCATTGATAAAGTGCAGGTATTTGATAAACAGTCAGACCAGTCGGAATTTACCGGCATTGACGACGGAAATAAAACACCGACAATTAACCTGCAGTTAAAAAAAGATAAAAAGAATGCCGCTTTTGGTAAAGCCAGCCTTGCGGCAGGAACAAAGGATCGCTATGACGGGCAGTTCAATATCAATAAATTCAAAGGTGATCAACAACTCTCAGCCATAGGCATGGCCAATAATACCAACCGCCAGGGATTTTCAATAATGGATATGCTCAACTTCAGCGGGCAGGCAAAAAAGATGATGAGCGGCGGCGGCGCCCGTATAGTTATTAATACAGGCAATAATGATGAATTTGGTTTACCTGTTGCCGGTATAAACAATAACCAGGGCATTACACAAACCATTGCCGGTGGATTGAATTATAACGATACCTGGAAAAAGAAAACAGAAGTGAATGCCAGTTATTTTTATAACAATCTTACGCTGGACAATACCAGGAATACTAACCGGCGCAACATCTTCCCGGGAAATAACTTTACATACCTGCAAAATAGTAGTACCAATAATAAAACAAGCAGCAACAGGTTTAATTTCAGCGTTGATAATAAAATTGATTCCTTCAATTCCATCAAACTCAGCTCGGTATTTGGTTATCAAAAAGGAACCGGAACAAAACGGAACGACTATCAATCATTTGTGTCCGATGATAATACAATGTTGAATGATGGGTTTTCAAATACCAGCAACAGCACCGAGGGATATACTACGAACAATGAACTTCTTTATAAACATAAATTCAGGAAAAAGGGGAGAACGTTTTCGATAACCGGTTCCATGCAGTATAACGACAGCCGGGCACGAGGAACACAAAATGCGATCAACAATTTTTTCAGTAACGGAACCATTACACAACGTGATACACTTGACCAGGTTACCCGGCTCAACAGTCTTACACAAAGTTATGGAGTGAATGCGAGCTATACTGAACCATTAAGCAAACGCTCCCTGGTAGAGGTTAAAGGATTTTACAACATGAATAAAGGAGATATAGGCCGTAAAACCTTTGATTACAATACAACAAGCGGTAAGCACGACAAGATGAATACCGTACTGAGCAGTGCTTTTGAAAGCAATTATGATTATATGGGCGGAGGCATCAGCATGCGTACCCAACAAAAAAAATATGGCTATGCTGTTGGCGCTAACCTGCAATATGCAAAACTTAACAGCCATTTGACAGACAGCATATTCAGTGTGAGGCAGCATTTTACAAACCTGTTACCCATGGCAAATTTCAACTACAGTTTTACAAAAATGAAAACATTAAGGGTGGATTATTCTACTTCTGTAGATCAACCAACAACAAGGCAGTTACAACCTGTGCAGGATATCAGCGATCCGTTAAATATCACTTCGGGTAATCCATCATTGAAACAATCGTATTCACATAATGCCAGCCTGCAGTTCTTTAATGCGGTGCCGTCGCAACAAAAAAATCTTTTTGTGTTTCTTAATTATACTGCCACACAAAACGCAATTGTTAACAGCGATATTATTAATACATCGGGTGCCCGATCTTCTATGCCTGTAAATGCAGATGGTATTTATAATATCAGCGCAAACATAGACAGGGGATTTCGGATCAAAAAACTGAACACCCGTTTTAGCGTTGGGCTCAATACCAGTTATAACCGCTCTGTTAATTTTATAAATGGCGATAAGAACAAGACCGGGGTACTCTCTTTTATGCCAAGGGTATCTGTCAATTACAGCTACAAGGAAATACTGGATATCAGTGCTGAAGCAAGAGTTGCTTACAATAAGGCGGAATACTCTTTGCAGCCCTCGCTTAATAATGATTATTGGCGCCAGGTATATGAATTGAGTGCCAATATCAATTTACCCGCAGGTATCAGTATTAATAATGAATTTACGTACAGCGCATTTACCGGTCGCAGTAATGGTTATAATACCCGGGTGGCATTATGGAATGCATCTATCAGCAAGCAGGTTCTAAAAAGCAAAAAAGGCGAAATTAAGCTGAACGCTTTTGACCTGCTGAATCAAAATATTGGTGTTGACCGGAATGGGAATGCTAATTATATTGAAGATGTACAATACAAAACTTTACAACGGTATTTTACCCTTGGCTTTACATATAGCTTACAAAAAGCCACGTCTGGTGGGCCAAAAGCTGTGATAAGGACCTTTTAAAAGGCTGTGCCATAAGAATCCTTTCAATTAATACAACCATGCTGGGAAACCAGCATGGTTGTATTAATTTTGCTGCATAATAAACCTGATGGAGATTAACCCCACTATTAGCAGGATCACTATTTACCCGGTAAAGTCGCTGGATGGAATTTCATTGTCAAAAGCCAGGATAGGCAATGGCGGAAGTTTGGAACATGACAGGGAGTATGCCATTTTTGATGCTAATGGAAAATACGTTAATGGCAAATCAAATGCATTGGTACATGTTTTAAGGTCGGATATTGATCCTGAAAATGAACTCATTGCTTTCAGGCACGAATCTGCAACCACCTGGCACCAGTTTCATTTGCAACATGACAATGCAGCAATTGATGAATTCCTTTCAGCATTTTTTAATATGGGGGTAACGCTGCAAAAAAATACAGAAGGTAAATTTTTAGATATACCGGTTAAAAGCGGGGTAACGGTGTTATCTACGGCAAGCCTGCAAACGGTAAGCACCTGGTTTAACCATATGCAGCTTGAAGAAATAAGAATGCGTTTCAGAGCAACAATTGAAATTGACCAGGCACCTGCCTTTTGGGAAGACAGGTTATTTTACCTGGAGGAAACTGTTGTTGAATTTAAAATAGGCGAAACAATATTATATGGCATGAGCCCACGTGCAAGGTGCGTAGTACCAACAAGGCATCCAAAAACCGGGGAGCTTATTCATGCATTTCAAAAAACATTTGCAAAACAAAGGGCAGCCTCGCAACCTGGCTGGTCATCATTAGATAACTACGGGCATACTTATTATTTGTCTGTTGATTGTTATATCCCTCCATCAGAATTTGGTAAATACATCAGTGTTGGCGATGAAATAGATATCATTGGCAAAAAAAACTTAACCTGATCACTATTCCTTTTAACAAAACCTTCTGGTATTTTCTTTTTCTGGCACCGTATTTGAAAACTATAGTTGAACCAAACATTCTTAATATGAAAAAGATAATATTTAGTGTATTGCTTGCAACTGCAGGTTTTGCTTTTGTAAATACAGCTAAAGCCCAGGTAAGTGTGGGAGTTAATATTAATATTGGCGATCAACCTGAATGGGGTCCCTCAGGTTATGATTATGCAGAATATTATTACATGCCTGCCATTGAAACTTATTATTATATACCACGCAGGCAGTTTGTTTATTTTTCAGGAAACAGGTGGGTGTTTTCATCAAGCCTCCCTGTACAATACTCAAATTATGACTTGTATTCAGGTTATAAAGTAGTTTTAAGACCCAATGATTCCTATAAACATTTTAATGATCACAGGGTAAGATATGCACGTTATAAAACCTATAACAACAGGCAGGTTATTCTCAAAAACAAACATGATAACGGCAATCATTACGGACAATATAAAGATAAAGGCAACAATGGAAATGGAAATGGCAACAATGGAAATGGAAATGGCAACAAAGGAAATGGCAACAAAGGAAATGGCAATGGCAACAAAGGAAACAATGGCAAAGGCAACGGTAAGGGCCGCCATTAGTTTTAGTAACATAAAAAACAAAAGCCACTCTCGGGTGGCTTTTGTTTTTTATGTACTCCTAAGTTGTTTTTGAAAAAGTATTGCCTACTTTCACGCAACAAAAAAATGGATATTCTCTTAGACATATTGACGGAAATGCAAAAGGCTCACCCGGCTTCAAACTTTGTAAACAGCCTGTACCAGCAATACTGCAACCGGGGCGGATTGAGTAAAAAACAATTGGAAGGCCTGCATAGTAAAGCTGGTAAAACAGCCAATATTTCGCCGGGCAAACTCGCAACTTTAGAAGCCATTATCAAAAAAAGGCCTACCCGCGAAAGAACTGCAGCAAGTATACCTGTTCCCTTGCCAACTAAAGATGAGGCCATCGGTAACATACTTTCGGCTATCATTACCAAATATCCCCAGCACAAAAGAATATTGTTCCTGCGATCCAAGTATGATAATAATGAAAATATCTCTGCCATAGAGATGGCAGAGATACATAAGTTCGGCAAACTGCTGCTGAAATAAAAACCCACTACAACTGCAGCGGGTTTAATGATCCTGTTTTAGTTAGTCACAATCTTTATTCCACCGGGTTGATTGCCAAATAATTCCTTTTGTTTGGCCATAAAATCTGCGGTGGTTATTTTTTTTCCTTTAACAGGAGCTTTTATCTTTTTGATATCTGCTTTTTTATCCAGCGATATTGCAGTAAAAACGATCTCACCTTTATTCGCATCAATGCCCAGTATCATTCCGGGCAGACTGTTAAATTGATCAGGTCCGCCGGCAACCGGTATCTCTTCACAATACCAGGCAACGATGTCACTGCCTCTTTCTGTTTTACCGGTTGCTTTTTTGCAGGTATAACCTAAAATACTTTTTGTTTCGCCTTCTTCCAGTTTCCAGGTAATGCTACGGATAGAATCTTCAATAAGATAAACTTCCTGCATCAACTCTCTTGCTTCCACTGCCTTTTTTGTATTGAAATTTTTGTAGTATTCATTTTCTGCCCCGCCTCCCATACGTATCACAACACCGTTGTTATTCTCTTCCGTCATGTCGGGTTCTTCTTCGATGCCTTTGAACAGGCATTGATTATCCCCAAACAATAATTCAAATTTAGCAGTGCGGAACTGCGGTACCATAGAGCGCATCTGCTGATTATCTTCAGGAATGCGGCGGTACATATCTACTTTTTGTTCGTAGGTTATCTTTCCTTCTTTAAGCTGGGCCTCTGCAGTTTGTAAAAACAGCAAAACTGTAACGGCTAATAATAATTTTTTCATGACGTTTTTTTAATTTTTTAATAATGATCTTTATAAACACAAAAATACCCTACCGGTAAGCTGAAGCAGGTTAACCAGCCTTGCATTAAGGTTAATTAAGGTTAATGAACAGGAAGGGTTGTTTATTTTACAGGTAATTTTGTCTCTTCATGAATAAATTACGCACAGCACGGTTATTAATGGCAGCAACAGTTTTGCTGATCATTGCCTCCCAGGCATACTGGTTGCGTAAGCTGTACCAGGAAGAGGGAGGTAGTTTCAAAAAGAGCACCGATATCATTTTCAGGGAAAGCATGTACAGGCTGCAAACGCAACGATTTGCCGGCGATAGTATGTTTTTAAAAGGATTTCCAGGCGAGAACCTTTTTATGACAGACCTGGTTACAACAGTACAACGGGTTGGTATTGAAAGAAGCGATTCAGCAAAAAACGATCTTACCATTTCAGTAAAAACTACAGACGAAACAGGGGGCTCCGGCTCACACCTGTCTGAAAAAAATGATACCGTAATGTATGTTAATACCCATGGTGCAGGCATGCCGCCAATACAGGTAGCCAGGTTCTTAGGAAAAAATAAAATGCTTAATGATACCATCCCTGTAAAACGGATCGACTCCATGTATGCAGCTTTACTTGCAAAAGAAGGTATCAGGGTAGATTTTCAAATCAAAAAAAGTAGTGCGTTACAGAATGTTGATTTATCAGACAGCAATAAAAAAATATTTACGGTAAAAATAGATGAACGGGCATCCAAAAATTTCAGCACAAAAAAAGTACCGGTTGGTTTTCTAAGCCCGGTTTTTTACAGCGCAGAATTTGGAGATGTGAGTTTTTATATCCTTAAAAAGATCAGCCTGCAGTTATTCCTTTCATTATTTTTAATAGGCCTTACTATACTCTCATTCGTTTTTATTTACAGGAATTTACTGGCGCAAAAAAGGCTGACTGAAATAAAGAATGAATTCATCGGTAACATCACACATGAATTAAAAACGCCGATCGCTACGGTGAGTGTGGCCATTGAAGCCATGAAGAATTTTGATGCCCTGCAAAACCCTGAACGTACAAAGGAATACCTTGGCATTGCAGGGCAGGAACTCAACCGCTTATCATTACTGGTAGATAAAGTACTGCGCCTGTCTATGTTTGAAACACAGCAGGTAGAATTAAAGTACGAATGGTTCGACGTTAAAAAACTGCTGGAGGAGGTAATCAATTCCATGCAATTACAGTTTCAGAAATTTGGAGCCAAAGTAAAACTGGGATCAGGTGGCGAAGATTTTATGATGATGGCCGACCGTATGCACATTACCAGTGTTGTATATAATTTACTGGATAATGCAATAAAATACAGCCAAAACGATCCGGAAGTTGATATACATATTGAATCTGAACCATCGGAAATAACCCTGACGGTAAAAGACAATGGTATTGGTATACCGGCATCGTACAAAGAAAAAATATTTGATAAATTTTTCAGGGTGCCACATGGGGATAAGCATAATGTAAAAGGCTATGGTCTCGGATTAAGTTATACAGCACATATTATTGCCGAACACAAGGGCTCAATAAAACTGGAAAGTGAAGAAGCCCGCCCGGATGACCCGATCGGACGGGGCAAAGGCACCACATTCATCATTAAATTACCTAAAGAAAATGCCGGCAGTTAAAATATTATATGTGGAAGATGAGTTGTTCCTCGGAAAGATCGTAAAAGAAAGCCTGGAGAGCCGTGCCTATGAAGTGATCATGGAGCCGGATGGCAATAAAGTATTAACCCTGTTCAAACAACACAAACCTGATATCTGCGTGCTGGATATTATGTTGCCCAATAAAGACGGATTTACCATTGCCGAAGAGATACGTGCCATTGATACAGCCGTTCCCATCATTTTTTTAACCGCCAAAACACAAACCAACGACCTGGTAAAAGGCTTTCAACTGGGCGGCAATGATTACATACGCAAGCCCTTTAGCATGGAGGAATTAATTGTGCGTATCGAAAATGTATTACGCTTTCGGGACACAGATAAAAAGGCTGCAGATAAAAAAGACATCGTTAAGATAGGCCAGTTCACCTTTCACATGAATCACCAGGTATTAAAAAATAACGGCGATGAAAAAAAATTATCGTTCCGTGAAAGTGAGCTGCTGAAAGTACTTTATGAGAACAGGGATAAAATAATTGACCGGCGTGATATACTGAACCTGCTTTGGGGCAATGATAATTTTTTCAACTCCCGCAACCTGGATGTGTACATCACCAAATTGCGGGGTTATTTAAAACATGACAGCAAGCTGGAAATACTTACTATTAAAGGCATTGGTTACAGATTTGTAATAGAATAGCCGCCGGTATTTACTCCTTCATAAAAACCTGCGCCGGCGCATCATTCTTCAAAAATACCAATGTTGTTTTGCCTTTATCTTTCAGGTAAACCATTTTCCGGGATTCGCCCCTAACAGTCAATCCATTTTCAGCAGGTGATATCGCAGTATAATTTCCTTTGCCGGCTCCTTTTAAAAATAAAGCAGAAGTGGCATCATACACACCTACCATAACAGCCGGGTCATCGGAATTTCCACAAACCAAAATATCTTTTATGCCATCATTGTCTATGTCGTCAACGATCATATCATTAATGGTGGAGAACTGGCCTTTTTCGGGGAAAGCAATAAAACGAAAAACCCCATTGCCTTCATTCATTAATACACCGGATGCAAAAAAATTGGTTTTATAAACATCCATATTATTTTTTTCGGCAGGCGTAAAAATAGCATCCATTGTTTTGCCCGAATAATCCCTGTAGCGCACAAACTTTTTACGCATGGAAGGTATCTGGTCTATCAGTTGGTCGCGGCTGAACAGGGGATAGCATTTGCCCCATATATAGTAACCCAGCACTGCATCATAACTTCCATTGTTATCAAAATCTTTTGCATAAATGGTGCAGGGCTCATTTATATTTCCTTTGATATTGGAATTTAAACCCCGGTTACCCATTACAAGATCTATGCGGCCATCGCCATCCAGGTCTTCAGCTTTCATATTATACCACCAGCCGCTGAATGCATCCATGCTGATAAGTGTATCTTTTTGCGAAGGCAAAATAATATGAACCGAATTTTGAACTTTTGTGAACTGCCCATTTTGAAAACTAAAGATCTCAAGTGGCATCCATTCGCCGCTTATTGATAATTCTTTTTTACCATCGCCATCCATATCAGCCCAAACAGCCTGGTTCACGATGCCTGGATTAAGTAA
>JBDSXS010000206.1:0-5113 GCA_039926045.1 Ferruginibacter sp. | reverse complement strand
AGGGCATAAAATATTTTATAACAATATGCCACCCATGGGTACTGTAAAAAGAGGAGAATTGTTCCCTTTCTCAGTTGTTCCCAACAGCATCAATGGTGTTGACAGTAATGCGTTGATCAATCTAAGTGCTCAGGTAAAAAATCCATTGGAGCCATTAATCGGTAAAGACCTCGAAGAAGCCGGCAGGTTATTTAATATTAATTGTGCAGTTTGTCATGGTGCCAAGGCAGAAGCCAACGGTCCCCTGGCTCCTAAAGTAGGTGGTGTAAAAAGCATTATTGCCGGATCACCAGGTTATAGCGACGGAAGAATATTTTATATTATGACCTATGGTCAGAATAATATGGGTAGTTATGCTTCCCAGTTAAGCAGGGAACAGCGCTGGAGAATAGTGCAATACATCAGAACATTGGAAGCAAAGCCTGCTGATGGAGCAGCAACAACAGCAACTGCCGCTAAACCAGACAGTGCAGGAATAAAGAAGTAAAAGAATTTAGCTAAGAGAAGCAAAAGAGAGAAAGAGGTAAAAGAGTGTGAAGTAATCTCCTTTTCCCGTTTACCCTCTTAGCAAAAAAATAAAAGTATTAACACAAAATAAAGATTAGATGGATCATCAATTTCAATTACCGGGCAGTTATAAAAAGTGGACGTATGGACTGATTGGTGTCGGTTTAATAGCATTGTTGTACGGGTTTATCATGTATAATCCATTTTCGCATCCCGGTCACGGAAGTGAAAATGTTAACAGCACCCGCTTTTGGGCTGTGCTGTTACAAAACAGCGTATTCTTTTTACTGGTGGTAAATGCAGCTATGTTCTTTATTTGTGTAACTACTATGGCCATGGGCGGCTGGGTCATAGCATTCAGAAGGGTGTCTGAAGCCATTTCCAGTGTAGTGCCCATTTTAGGTGTCATTACATTTGTTATATTAATGGCTATTGTGTTTGGCGGCCGTTCCGATATTTATCATTGGGTAGATAAGGACGCCGTTGCAAACGATCATATATTAAGCGGGAAAAGTGGTTTTTTAAATCCCATGTTCTTTTCAATATGGTCTGCCATTACTATTTTCCTTTGGTGGTTCCTGGGTAAGAAAATGCGCAGCTTGAGTTTGGAAAGTGATAAAAAAGGGGTAATGGATTACGAAACCGGTAAAAAATGGATATGGGACAATACCGTTTGGGCATCTTTATTCACTGTAGTATTTACGCTAACAGTTGCCTCAACTATACCATGGCTTTGGCTGATGAGTATTGATGCACATTGGTACAGTACCATGTACAGCTGGTACACTTTTGCAAGCACATTTGTATCGGGTGTCTCCTTAATTGCTTTGTTTGTGATCTATTTAAAGAACCGCGGGCAGCTGGAGTATGTGAACGAAGAGCATTTGCATGACCTGGGAAAATTTATGTTTGCCTTCTCGGTTTTCTGGACATACCTGTGGTTCTCACAATACATGCTGATCTGGTACAGTAACCAGCCGGAAGAAACAAAATATTTTGTTGAAAGGATCGGTACGGCAACAAAAGCAGGGCCTTATAAAGCGATCTTCTTCCTAAACCTGGTAATTAACTTTCTTTGCCCTTTGTTAATATTAATGAAGAAGGGTACAAAAAGGAACTGGACCCTGATGACCGTTATGGCGGTTATGATCATTTTTGGCCACTGGATAGACTTTTTTCAAATGGTAATGCCGGGTACGTTACACGAACATTACAGTATGGGATTTTTTGAATTTGGCATAGCCGCTTTGTTTGTAGGATTGATCATGTGGGGAACCGGAAGATATTTAAGTACACATTCGTTGCTGGCAAAAAATCATCCTTTCTTAAAAGAGAGTATGATTCACCATACATAGGGCCCGGCCCCCTCTATCTCCCCCAAAGGGGAGGAAATGGAGGAGACCGAAGCGGAGTTGGTTGATATATAAAAAGATAATTTGAAATAAAAAGCTCTAAAAGCCCCTCCCTGGAGGGGTTTGGGGAGGCTTAAATAACACATTTATGAAAGAGTTTTTAATGGTAGTTTTAGGCGCATTGGTTTTTGTAGTCATTTTTCAGATTGCAAAGGCCAGTGAGTACGTAAGCGTTTTAAAAGGCGAAGACAAAACCCGCAAGCAAAATAACAAGATCAATGCTTTTTTCCTTTTGGGATTTTTAGTATTTGGTTTAATAGGCGCCTGGTATTGTAACGACCTTTACTACGGAAAAACTTTATTTGTCCAGGGATCTGCTTCTGTTGAGGGCGAAAAGATCGATTCCATGTTATTGATCACCATTTTAATTACTGGTGTTGTTTTTGTGATTACCCAGGTATTATTATTCTGGTTCTCTTTTAAATACCAGGCAAGTGACGACAGGAAAGCATTTTACTTCCCACATAATACAAAACTTGAATTGATCTGGACCACGGTACCTGCAATTTTCCTAACTGTACTTGTTGTTTTTGGTCTAAAATACTGGTTTAAGATCACGGGTGATGCGCCTAAGGAGTCTATCGTAGTTGAAGTTACCGGCCACCAGTTTGCCTGGGAGTTCAGGTATGCGGGAATTGATAAAGTGTTGGGAAAAACGAATTATAAATTAACTACAGCAAAAAACAGTCTCGGTGTTAATTTCGATGATCCTGCAAGTTGGGATGATATACATGTGACCTCAACCCTGCACATCCCGGTTGGCGTGCCGCTTAAAATGGTGATCCATTCACAGGATGTAATTCATGACGTTGGCCTCCCGCATTTCAGGTTGAAGATGGATGCTGTACCGGGTATTCCAACCACACAATGGTTTACGCCAAAGATCACAACGGCTGATATGAAGAAGAAAACGGGTAATCCGGAATTCAATTATGAAATTGCCTGCGACCAGTTGTGTGGCGCCAGTCACTATGCTATGAGAGGTGTTATCATTGTAGAAACAATGGAAGAATATAAAAAATGGTTAGCAGAGCAAAAATCCGAATACTATACTTTGTACCCGGATAAAGACCCTAACCCGGTAATAGCAGACAGCTTAAGTAAACCACAAATGACCCAGGTATTGCCTGCAAAAAAATAATTAAACGGGTCCCGGTGAAACCGGGATGAAAAAAGAAAGAATATGAGTAGCGTAGCCACATTACAACATGCAGATGTTCACGGAGCACATGATGCACATCATGAACATCATCATCACGAAACGTTTATAACTAAATACGTTTTCAGCCAGGATCATAAAATGATTGCCAAACAATTCCTGGTAACAGGTATGGTATGGGCCATCATCGGCGGTATGTTTTCTGTTATATTCCGTTTACAGTTGGGCTATCCTGAATCCACTTTTCCATGGCTGGAAGACCTGTTGGGCCATTGGGCTGCAGGCGGCAAATTAAAGCCTGAATTTTATTATGCGCTGGTTACTATGCACGGAACCATTTTGGTATTCTTTGTATTAACTGCCGGGTTGAGCGGAACGTTCGCAAACTTTTTAATTCCGTTACAGGTTGGAGCAAGAGATATGGCTTCGCCGTTCTTAAATATGTTGAGCTATTGGTTCTTCTTTCTTTCTTCTATTATCATGTTCACTTCTTTGTTTGTACAAACAGGGCCTGCAAGTGGTGGATGGACGATCTATCCCCCGTTAAGTGCTTTGGGTGATGCATCAAGCGGAGCAAAGATCGGTATGGATCTTTGGCTTGTGAGTATGGCTATGTTTATTGTATCGGCATTGCTGGGCGGGCTTAATTATATTACTACCATCCTCAACATGCGTACAAAAGGTATGAGCATGACCCGTTTGCCGCTTACTATCTGGGCATTATTCTTTACCGCAGTTTTGGGTGTACTTTCTTTCCCTGTGTTATTATCAGGCGCTATATTATTATTGTTCGATCGTAACCTGGGTACCAGCTTCTTCTTAAGTGATATTGTTGTTGCAGGTAAGATTTTACCAAATGAAGGCGGTAGTGCAATCCTGTTTCAGCATTTATTCTGGTTCCTTGGACATCCTGAAGTATATATTATTTTATTACCGGCCATGGGGATGAGTTCGGAAATTCTAAGTGTCAACAGTCGTAAACCAATATTTGGTTATATGGCCATGGTGGGTTCTGTTTTTGCCATTGCTATCCTGGCCTTCCTTGTTTGGGCGCATCATATGTTTGTAACAGGTCTAAATCCATTCCTGGGTTCGGTATTTGTATTACTTACTTTATTAATTGCGGTTCCGTCGGCCATAAAAGTATTTAACTGGCTTACAACTTTGTGGCGTGCAAATATCCGCTTTACGCCGGGTATGTTATTCGCCCTTGGATTTGTAAGTTTATTCATTAGCGGAGGTTTAACCGGTATCTTCTTAGGTAACTCTGCACTCGATCTGCATTTACATGATACTTATTTTGTGGTAGCTCACTTCCATATAGTAATGGGGGTTGCATCCATGTTTGGCATGTTTGCCGGTGTTTATCATTGGTTCCCTAAAATGTTTGGGCGCTATTTAAATAATACCATGGCCTTTATCCATTTTTGGGTAACTATGATCGGGGCTTACCTGATCTTCTGGCCAATGCACTACGAAGGTCTTGCAGGAATGCCACGTCGTTATTATGAATATTCAGGATGGAGTTCATTTAATATGTTCAACGGGTTGAATGAGTTCATCAGCTTTGTTGCGATGATCGTATTTGCTGCCCAGTTGTTATTTGTCTTCAATTTCTTTTACAGCATGTTCAAAGGAAGAAAAGTTACTGATCCTAATCCATGGGGTGCCAATACACTGGAGTGGACAACACCGATCAGGCCTGGTCACGGAAACTGGCCTGGCGAAATACCTGAAGTACATCGCGGAGCTTACGATTATGCAAAAGATGGTAAGGAATTCATACCACAAAATGTACCCGTAGGAGATGATGAATCGAAGCACTAGGCCCCCTCTATCTCCTCCGCCAGCTGGCGGAGAGGAAATGGAGAAGATTGAAGCGAAGATATAAGTTGGAAATTTTTTAGAAGTTGCGTCATTGATGAAATTAATACCAATGTTGATGTGGAAGTTTAGATGTTTGGACATGTGTGATGCACCGCTTCCTCTCTTTTGGAGAGGGAGAAGGAGGGCGAGGCTATGAACAGCTCAACAT
>JBDSXS010000205.1:0-34046 GCA_039926045.1 Ferruginibacter sp. | reverse complement strand
ATACAGATTAACGGATTAACGTTGTTTTTCAATGCTGCGAATATAACTGAATGGAAGGATTTTCAAGGAGAATGAATTATCCACAATTACTTAAGAAATGTGAGCAAAAATAAATTGTATAGCTTTGGACAAATCTCAAAAAATGAACCTCGACCTGACGAACAAAACCGCCCTGGTATGTGGCAGTACACAGGGGCTTGGATATGCCAGTGCTATCGAACTTGCTTTATTGGGATGCCATATTATATTAATGGCACGCAATGAAGACAAATTAAAAGAAACCATACAAACACTCGACAGCTCGAAAGGGCAGCAACACCAATACCTGGTTGCAGATTTTAGTGATATTGATGCTGTAAAATCAGCTGTTAATGGATTTGTAGAAAACAATACCATTCATATTTTGGTCAACAATACCGGCGGCCCTCCGGGCGGTGCTGCATTGACTGCCAAACCCCAGGAATTTCTATCTGCTTTCAATAATCACCTCATCAATAATCATAACCTTACCCAGGCAGTTGTGCCGGGCATGAAGGCTGCTGGCTTTGGCAGGGTGATCAATATTATTTCCACCTCGGTAAAAAATCCCATACCTGGGCTGGGCGTAAGCAATACCATCAGGGCTGCCGTTGCCAATTGGGCAAAAACACTGGCTACAGAACTTGGTCCTTTCGGTATTACCGTAAATAATGTATTGCCCGGTTTTACCAAAACCGTGAGAGCCGATTATGTTATTTCTTCTAAAGCAAAAGCCGGTAATATCAGCGAAGATGAAGTATTGAAACAACTCGTGGCTGAGATCCCTGCAGGCAGGATGGGGCAGCCGGAAGAATTTGGTGCAGCCGTGGCATTTTTGTGTTCGCCCGCCGCAGCTTATATAAATGGAATTAATTTACCGGTTGATGGGGGAAGGTTAGGTTGTTTATAGATCTTGTTTTATTTATTGAGAAATTATATATACTTTACCTTCCTAAAATCATTAAAAAATAACAACATGAAATTAAACAACTTATTTATTGCTGCCACTGCAGCCGTTTCTGTATTTGCCATAGGATGTAATGCAAAGAAAAAAAAGGACCTTGTAGTAGCTAAATGGCAGATAACAAATATAACCGGCAAGGGTGGAGATATGATACCTGATTCGTTAAAACAGGTAATGTATAAAGAAGCAAATGTTGAATTTAAATCCGATGGCAAATATGTAACAAACGGTATGGGTGCCGGTACCAAAACCGGTATCTATCATTTAACTGCCGATGAAAAAGGATTGATAACTGTTGAAGATGGATCTACTACGGCTGACACAGTTAATCTTGTAGAATTAACAGCCGGCAAAATGGTGGTGACAGACAATAAAGGTGATATTAAGATCAGTTTCAAGTCGCACTAAAATAAGATGACCTATTTGTGCTGCCATCCTTGCGGAAAAAGGATGGCAGTTTCTTACCCGTAGATTTTTATGGTTATGTTTTTTTGAGTTTAAAAAAATAGACCTTTTTATTATTTTTTGAGTCTTTACTTTTTTAATCTAAAATTATACGAAAATGAAATTGACTAAATTATTACTGGCTGTTTTAGTATCAGCCACCCTGCTTTTTGTAGGTTGCAAACCAAAAGATGCAGATATTAAGGCCAATGTTGAAAAGGCTCTTGCAGCTGACCCGATGATGACAGGAACAACGGTTGACGTAAAAGACGGCGTTGTTACTTTAAATGGCGAATGTAAAGATGATGCCTGCAAGATGCACTGCGAAGAAGTTGCCAAGGGTGTTAAAGGCGTAAAGTCTGTATTAAACAATTGTACAGTGGCTGCTCCACCACCACCACCTCCTCCACCACCCGCTTCATTAACAACTGTTTTGGATGGTCCAACTCAACAAAAAGTAAAGGATGGCCTCAAAGACATTCCCGGCGTTACAGTTGAATTTGTGGGCAACAAAGCTATAATAAAGGGCCAGGTTACGGCTGCTAACAGGCTGAAGATTATGCAAATGCTTGCATCTGCGAAAGTTCTTTCTGATGTCAGCGGTTTAACAGATAAAAAATAATTAATCATCATTAAAATCAAACAAAATGGCATTACAGGATAAATATGCTGAGTTATTGCAAACTGCCACCAACATGGGTGTTGCTAACTTAGCTTCAACAGAACAGGCGGGCGTGCTACATGTTAGCGGTACCGCCAAAAGCACAGCAGATTATGATGCACTTTGGGCATTGTATGCTAAGATCGACCCCAATATGTCAAGTGGCGACCTGATGATGAATATTGATGTAAAAGCTGAGGCCGGTGCCCGCTTAAAAGTAACCACAGACAGCACCAACCTGAATATCAGGAGTACGCCAAGTACAGAAGGTGAAATTGTTGGTAAAGCGGCGCATGATGAGATCGTGACCCTGGTTGAAAAGACCGACGACAGTTGGTGGAAAATAAAGACCAAGGATGGTGAAGAAGGATATGCTTATGCTCAATACCTTTCTCCCGAAGCTTAATAGTTTATAGCTTATAATTAAAGCCATCCCGCCTGAGGCGGGATGGCTTTTTTGTTTGTAGCTTTAATACAAAATATTTATTTATGAGAAGATCAATATTATTTATCAGCCTGGCCTTCCTGTCAACCGCTTCCTTTGCCCAGTTCTTTAAAAAAGATGCAGGACTTGCACATACATTTTCCATCGTTGCCCGTGACCCGGTAACCGGCGAAATGGCTGTGGGCGTACAAAGCCACTGGTTTAGCGTGGGTACGGCTGTAAGCTGGGGCGAAGCTGGTGTTGGTGTTGTAGCTACACAGTCTTTTGTAAATAAAAGTTATGGTATTAAAGGCCTGGAACTGATGAAAAAAGGGAATACCGCACCTGATGCATTAAAAGAATTGTTAGCGGCAGATGAAGGCCGGGAAGTAAGGCAGGTTGCCATGATCGATGTAAACGGCAATGTAAATGCCTACACCGGTAAGAACTGTATTGACCATGCAGGCAATATTGTTGGCAAAAATTATTCGGTACAAAGTAATATGATGCTGACCGATAAGGTTAATGCTGCCATGTCGAAAGCATTTGAGGGTAGTGAAGGGAAGCCACTGGCGGAAAGGGTTTTATTGGCATTAAAGGCAGCACAGGCGGTCGGCGGAGATATCCGTGGTAAACAATCGGCTGCCATATTGGTGGTTGCAGGTAAAAGTACCGGCCAGCCCTGGAATGAACGACTGATAGACCTTCGGGTTGATGATCATAAAACCCCGCTGGATGAGCTGGACCGTTTATTAAGATTATACAGGGCTTATGAGCATATGGATAAAGGCGACCTGGCCACGGAAAAAAATGATATGAAACTGGCGATGAAAGAATATGGCGCTGCCATGAAAATGTTTCCCGAAAACCTGGAAATGCAATACTGGACAGCCATCACACTGGCTAATAATAAAAAAGTTATGGATGCATCAAAGCTTTTACAAAAGATTTATGCAAAAGATGCAAACTGGCGTGAGTTAACAAAGCGATTACCAAAAGTGAATTTATTAAATGTTACGGAAGCCGATTTAAAAGAATTAATCAGGTAAATTTGCGTAAATCTAACAATCATGAAATTCTTAAACAACTCAATAGTTACCCTCTTATTCTCTTTGATCATTTTTTCCTGCAATGCTCAAACCACTACCAGTTTAACAGCAGACGAATTTCAAAAAGCGATCACTACCCAGGAAAATATCCAGGTACTGGATGTAAGAACACCCGGTGAGTACTTCTCCGGCCATATTCAAAATGCCTTACAGGCCGATTGGAATGATGGTAAAGAATTTGAACGCAGGCTGGCCTTTATAGATAAGAATAACCCTGTGTATGTGTATTGCCTGGCAGGTGGCAGAAGCGCAGCAGCGGCCGAAAAAATGCGTAAGACAGGTTTTAAAAATGTATATGAATTAAAAGGAGGCACCAATGCATGGAGGGCTGCCAATAAACCATTGGTTGGCAACAGTACAGAAAAACAAATGACGATTACAGAACTCAATGCTACGATCATTGGTTCAAAAACTGTGATCGTTGATTTTGGTGCCGAATGGTGCCCGCCCTGTAAAGTAATGGATCCTGTTTTAAAAAGCCTGATGGCCAATAATCCCGGAAAATTCAGTTTGCTGAAAGTTGATGGGGGCAGGGACCAGGATATTGTAAAAGAATATAAGGTTACCGCACTGCCGGTATTCATCATTTTTAAAGATGGAAAACAGGTTTGGCGAAAAGATGGTATTGCAACTGAGGCTGAGATTGCGGAACATTTAAAATAAGTTTTCAGAAAAGAATTTATATAAACCCCCTTGGCTAAACTGCAAAACGCTGTACCGGAAAAATTATATGGTCTTGATCATTTAAGAACATTAGCAATAGCTTTGGTATTCTTTTTCCATTACCCCGGTATGGATATGCCGGAATGGGTTTGGAAACTCAAGGATTTCGGATGGATCGGCGTTGACCTGTTTTTTGTGCTGAGTGGTTTCTTAATTGCCAGGCAACTTTTTACTGAGCTAAAAACGAAGAACAGCATTTCGTTAAAACAGTTCTTTATTAAACGGTTTTTCAGGATCATACCTGTTTACCTGGTGGTAGTTGCAATCTATTTCTTAATTCCTGTATTCAGGGAAAGGGAGAGTTTACCTGCCTTATGGAGATTCCTCACCTTCACCCAGAATATAGGTTTAAACCCATCGATCAACGGAACCTTTTCTCACGCATGGTCACTTTGTATAGAAGAACAATTCTATCTTTTCTTCCCTTTAATTATTGCAGCCGCCGTATATTTTAAGTTTACTAAAAAAGCAGCTTACATTATTCTTGGATTTTTTCTTTTTACCTGCCTGGTCCGTTTGTACATCTGGGATCAGTATTTGGGGCCTTTACTTGAAGCAGGTAATGATGGTAATTTCTGGGTTACCTGGATCTACTACCCTACACACACCAGGTTAGACGGGCTTTTAACAGGTATTAGTATTGCGGGCCTGGTTGTTTTTTATCCTGCATTAAAAGATAAAATAAATAAGTACGCCAACTTTTTGCTTTTAACAGGAATAATAATTTTAACAGGTGCATATTATATTTGTCAATACAGGGTTGGATTCAATGCAAATATTTTCGGCTTTCCTTTAATTGCCATTGGTTTTGGCTTTATGGTTTTGGCTGCAATAAGTCCCAGCTGTGTTTTATATAAATTCAGATCACGGGTAACTACATCAATTGCTATACTCTCCTACTCCATTTATTTAATTCATAAAGCAATAAGGCATTTATGTTTCGTGTATTTTGGTAAAATGGGAATTGATAAAGAGAGTTACTGGATGTTCCTGCTTTCTATTCTCTTCACAATAATCGGAGCTTTGATCCTCAGGTATGCAATAGAAAAGCCTTTTTTAAAATTCAGGGATAAACTGCTCATCAATAAAGTTAAAGATGATTTCTCCGGCTCATAAATTTTGCAACAGTAATAAAAAATAAGGAAAGCCCTAAAAATGCAATAAGCAATCCTCCGGTATTTATCAGCACTTTATTATAACCCAACTCAGCAATATTAATAAAAGGGTAAGGATAATAACCGGTCATTTCTCCATGTATGGCTGTGTAAATAACATAAACCAATGGGTAGATAAGCCAGGGCAAGGCATTTTTATATTGCAAGCCGGGTTTAGGAATAAATAGTATCCACAATAAAATAAATAAGATCGGGATGACCGTGTGGAGCAATTCATCAACAACATATTGTAAACCCTGTGGTTGCCATAAAAAACGCAGTATAACATTATACACAATGCCAACAATAGTAATATAAACTGTAATAGCAGTTAATGTAACAGTCTTTGAAAAAAAAATACCCCATCTGGTGTTTGGTTTCAATAATAAAAATGTAACACATAAGGCTACAATAAAATTAGTAAGAATTGTAAAGAAACTAAAATAACGGATGATCGTCTCTGCAACGGAAACCACCCTGTTTTGAATGATGAGATAAAACTGTGCACTTAAGGCAAACCAGCCAAGGATAGCTATACCGGCTAAATAAAATGAAGGAGGTTTGATCCGGGTTTGATTCATTTTGTATCCAGGCTTAATCCTGTGTTAACTCTTTTATAAAGTCACTCACTAAATAACTGATCAGCTTACCGGTTGATTCATTTTTCCTGCCATCAGCTAATTGTGTAGCACCCTCGCTTATATGCAGGTAAGCCACTTTTGAATCCTGTGCAGTAAAGGTTATATACTTGCGGGCCAGTAAGGGTGTAATACCGCTTGGGGTAAGGGCGCTGCTTAAAGTATTTTCCACGCAGTCGAGGTCGATCTCTATTCCCGTATAACTGTCTTCGGTAAAGCCTGTTGCATGTGCTACGGCCTGGATAAAATTCTTTCGTTCATGAATAAATATCTCTTCATAACTTATATAATCCAGGAAAGGGTTATTATGAATATCGACCAAAACATTCTGCGTAATATAATTTTCATGTAAACCAACCATACAATATTTTCCCAGGTAACCATCTTCTTCGGCATACCTGAACCCATTGCCGCTATGCCTTCCTTCGGCTACATTATAATCGGCATGGGCATCCAGGTTAATGCAATTGATCTGCGACAGGGGAATTATATCTGCCTTGTGCAATCCTTTGGCAACGCCTTTGATGATGGGATACGCATTATTATGCCCGCCCCCGATAATGATGGGTATTTTTTTTGCTGATGCAATTACTTTGACCAGGTCCTCCACTTCTTCATCAATAATATTCAATGCATGCCGGTAAGCATTTATTTTTTCTTCGGGATTATACGCATTATTCTCAATTAAAAATTTGATGTCGCCAAAATCAAAATGGCCAAGTAATAAAGTATTTTCTCCTGTTAAGAAATCATTGCTTTGTATGTTCAAAAAAGCTGTCATAAAAGACAACCAGGCTGTTTCAGTTCCGCCCACACCATAGTTGGCTTTAACACCAAAATCTTCGGGAATACCCAGTAACACATATTTTGCCGTCGATTCCTGTAATACTTCGGGCCATTCACTGTCGGATTTTAAAAATTGCAGGCGTTCTCCCATCCTGGTCTCAAAACGGCGAACCTTGGTCATGGATAAAATATCTTCCTTGGAATAAAACTTAAAATGTTTCATGGAGGGAAGTTAGGTAAATTCTGCATATACGTACTACATTATGCAAGGGATATTTAACGTTCAGTTGTATAATCCCCGGGCACTTGGTATAGTATTTGTCTATTTCGCTTTTATGAAAAAACAAAACTTAATCCTTGCAACGCTGTTTAGCCTCGGTATTTTATCGGCGGCTACTTCTACAGCCCAATCTTTTGAAAAGGGATCTGTAACGTTCAGCGCCGGTGTTGGTGTTGGTGCCGAATACAACAGCAATTACTACAATTCAGCCTTTGGTACTAAAGCCGTTCTTGAAGCCGGTATGTGGAACGCCGGGCCAGGTGTGGTTTCATTGGGTGTTGAAGTTGGCGGTACATTTTCCAGTGGCGGCACATTGAATAATTATAAAGCACGCACCATTGTAGTGGGCGGCCGTTCAGCATGGCACCATGGCTGGAATGTAAAGGGACTGGACACCTATGCAGGGCTTTCAGCCGGAGCAGGTTTTAATCAATACCGGTATGAGACTAATGAAGTTGTGAGGCAAAACGAAGTAATCCCGGTATTCGGAGCTTTTGTTGGCGCTTCTTATTACATAACACCATCCTTTGGAGTTAATATTGAAGCAGGGCGTGACATTACCCAGGTACAGGCTGGTATTATTTTTAAATTAAAATAAGCCTGGCGCTGTTTTGCTATTTTTGCTTCATATAAATTATGGCAGCAGTAAAAGCATATATAGCTAAACAAATTTTTACAGGCGAACAATGGCTGCATGAATATGCGGCCATTGTTGATGAAGGCCTCATAACAGATGTGATCCCTGTTACTTCATTACATCCGTTGATGGAAGTGGAATATTACAGTGACCATATCCTGGCACCTGCATTTATCGACCTGCAGATATATGGCGCTCATGAAAAACTTTTTGCAGTTGATCCCAACACGGATTCCTTACAATTATTAAATAGTTACAGCAACAGTGGCGGTGCAGCTTTTTGTATGCCAACGGTAGCAACCAACCAGCGGGAAATATTTTATCAATGCATTGATGCGATAAAGCAGTATTGGCAGGAAGGCGGTGAAGGCATATTGGGCCTGCATGTTGAAGGACCCTGGATAAACAAAGCGAAAAGAGGTGCCCATATAGAATCTTTGATACATGATCCTTCTTTAAAAGAAGTGGAAGATCTGTTGCAGTATGGAAAAGACGTGATAAAGATCATCACCCTTGCTCCCGAGGTTTGCAGTAAAGAAGTCATTGAACTTATCCGTTCATCCGGCATTAAAATTTTTGCGGGCCACAGCCATGCAACTTATGAAGAAGCCATGGAAAGCTTTGATAACGGCATTACTGGTGTAACACACTTGTACAATGCCATGAGCCCGCTGCAACACCGAAGTGCGGGTTTAGTTGGTGCTGCTTTTGATCATGCAACAGTAATGGCAAGTATTATTGCCGATGGTTATCATGTGGATCATGCAGCTATAAGAATAGCAAAAAAAATCATGCAGCAACGGCTCTTCGCCATAACTGATGCTGTGACCACAACATCTCAAGGTTATTACCAACACCAACGGGATGGAGATAAATATACAGCGGGCAATATCCTCAGCGGGTCGGCATTAACCATGTATAAAGCACTGCAGAACCTGGTAAACCATGCCGGCATTGAAACCGGTGAAGCCCTGCGCATGTGTAGCCTCTACCCTGCACAGGTAATGGGAATTGATGATAAACTGGGTATGATCGCAAAAGGTTACCGGGCAAATATGGTATTGATCCCCGAAAATCTTGATGATACTCCTCTCCGGCTGATATCCTGATCTCATTAGGTTGTCAACAAGGAATCTCTTGCATCTGTCATTTAAAAGAATTAAATTTATACAAGTTCTTTTTATTTACGCTTTAAATAATACGTTATGAACCTCCTCGAAAAATTTGAGTATTGGGGTGACAGGCATCACCCAAAATGGCTGGATATAATTCGTATAGCATTAGGGATCTTTCTCTGTTATAAAGGTGTTGATTTTCTGCGCAACACCAGCGACCTCATCAGCCTGATGAAACTCACTTCTCCCTTCAGTGAATTCATGATCATTTTATTGGGGCATTATATAGCTTTTGCCCATATCATCGGGGGTTTCTTTTTAACCATAGGTATGTTTACCCGTGCAGCCTGCCTGATACAGATCCCCATTTTATTGGGTGCAGTTGTCTTTGTAAATATCAATGCAACAAAAGTTGCATTCAGTCCTTATTCCGAACTCTTTCTTTCCATTATAGTTTTACTGCTGCTCATTTATTTTTTGATAATCGGGAATGGCCCGCTTGCCGTAAAGTTACCGCCTGAAGAGCATTTGAAGGAGCATGAAGATTATATAAACAGGGTTAAAGAAGAAACCGGGAAATCTTAACAACTTGTTTTGATGCTTCATTGCTTCATTTTTTTACAAAAACAAAACCCCGCATTCAAAAGCATTTACTAAATTAGTGTATGCAAAAAGCTTTACTTCTTTTCCTTCTTATCTTTCAGTTTGCTGTTGCGGCGTTTTCTCAGCAGTTATATATTGACAGTCTGCAGGCAATTATAGCATTAGACAAGCATGATGATAATGAAATGAAGGCCTTTGTTTTGTTGGCAACCAATTGTCACAGGGTTAATCCTGAAAAGGCAAAAAACTACCTGGCAAACTGTTTAAAGCTTGCAACCCCTGCCAATAATTTTGACAGGCAATGTGCTGCTTACAGCCTGCTGCTGGCAGTATACCAGGATGAGGGTAAAATGGATAGTGCTATCTATTGTGTAAACTCACTAAAAAAAATTGCTGACAAAGCATCCGGTAATAATAAAGTATTGGGTAATTACAACCAGGCACTGGGGCTCTATTATAAGAAAACCGGCGATTATAATACTGCTTTACCTTATCTGCTTGCCGCAGCAAAGTATGCAGAAATTAATACTACAAATAAAGCCAGCATAGCAGGCCAATGGCTAAATGCAGGTAATCTTTACCAGGATTTAGGCGATTATAACAATGCCATGATATGCCATCTTAAAGCACTACGCCTTTTTGAGGATGCCGGCAACAAGTTGGGCGAATCATTTTGTTACAATAGTATTTGTAACAACTACTCAAAATTGAACCAATACCCTAAGGCGCTGGAGTATGCTCAAAAATCCCTGGCTTTAAAACAAATTTTAAAAGACAACAGGGGTATTTGTAACTCCATGGTATCTGTTGGCGAAGCATATAAGGGCATGGGAAATTTGAAAGAGGCACTTGCAAATTTCGAAACTGCATTAACAATTGCAAAGGAAGAAAAAATACCGCTGGAAGAAGCAAACTGCTACTTTAATATGGCTAAAATATTTGCAGCACAAAATAAAGACAGCATAGCAATAGCCTATTTAAAAAAAACAAAACTGCTGGCTACTCAAATAGATAATAAAATAGTGGCTGCCAATGCAGATGTGGAGCTGACTGCTTTATACAAAAATGCTGACAGATTGAAGCAAACTGAAAAAGTATTGGTAACAAGTTTGGCTACATTTAAACAAACAGGCAGTTTGGATAAAGAGGCAGATAATTATAAAAGACTTTCAGAATTTTATGCCGCCGATAAGCAATACGACAAAGCATTGGAAAATATCAATAAATATCATAGTGTAAAAGACAGCATGACAGGTTTGAATGTACAGGTTCAAATAAAAACTCTTGAAGAACAGTATAACTCTGTAAAAAAAGAGAAGCAAATCTCACTGCTAAAAATAGATAGCGAATTGCAGCAGCAAAAATTGCAAAAACAAAGGCTGATGATGATTGGCACTTATGTGCTTGCATTGCTTGCAATAGGTGGTATATGGTTACTGATGAACAGGAATAAATTAAAGCAGCGTATGAAAGAACTCGAACTCCGCAACCAGATTGCTGCCGACCTGCATGATGAAGTAGGCAGCTCACTCAGCAGTATTCACTTGCTAAGCCAGATGGCAGCACAAACCGGCAATGAAGCTACGCATAAAGACATCCTTAGCAGAATGAGTACCAATGCCAAAGAAACGATGGATAAAATGGGCGACATTGTATGGATGATAAAGCCCGGCGAAACAGAAGCAGGAAGTTTAAAGCAAC
Source organism: Ferruginibacter sp. (assembly GCA_039926045.1). Taxonomy (GTDB): domain Bacteria; phylum Bacteroidota; class Bacteroidia; order Chitinophagales; family Chitinophagaceae; genus Ferruginibacter. Next base: position 22,789 of record JBDSXS010000205.1, on the reverse strand, counting down.
GCATGGAGCGTTTTGCTTATGAAATATGCAGCAGTAAAAATATTAGCTTAAGTATGGAGTTAGATGATGTGGAAGGAGCTAAACTGAGCATGGAGCAACGAAAAAATATTTACCTTATTTTTAAAGAGGTGTTGAATAATGCTGTAAAATATTCGGACACAGAAAGTATAACAGTGTCAACCTCTATACAAAATAAAGAATTATTATTAATAATAAAAGATGAAGGAAATGGGTTTGATAGCAATATGGTGAAAAAAGGAAACGGTTTAGATAATATTATCCACCGTGCGACTGAAATGGCCGGCACACTTAATATTGATTCATTAGCTGGCAGAGGAACTGCTGTAACACTTACTATGCCGGTGCAGGGATAAATATTCACCCTATTTCGCTATTTTTTATTGCTTTCTTTTTATCACCTTTACAATAAATAAATTATATTGATACAGGTAGCCATTTTTGAAGATAATAAACACCTGAGAGAAACCTTCAAGTTATTGCTTGAGACTGCAGAAGGTTATACCTGTACCGGAGCTTACCCCGACTGCCGTGATTTAGTGCCACAGTTAGAAGCCAGCCCCTGCGATATTGTGTTGATGGATATTGAAATGCCCGGCATAAATGGTATTAAAGCTACCAGGCTTATCAAAGAAAATTTTCCGGAAGTTTTGGTACTTATACAAACTGTTTTTTTTGAAGATGCGTATATTTTCGATGCCATTTGTGCGGGTGCATCGGGTTATATTTTAAAAAGCACCACACCAGCCGGTTATCTTGAGGCAATAGCCAATGCAAATGCCGGAGGCTCGCCAATGACACCGGGAATTGCAAGAAGAGTTTTTGAATTATTTAAAAATAAGCTACAGCCGCAACTTACAAACGATACTTACAATCTTACCAACCAGGAAAAAAAAGTATTGCAACAATTAGTGGATGGTAAAAGTTATAAATTAATTGCAGCAGAATTATTTGTTGCTATAGATACCATAAAAACCCACATACGTAATATTTATGCCAAGCTGCATGTACACTCGGGTACAGAAGCTGTTACCAAAGCAATCAGGGATAAGATTATATAACCTGGATAGTTTTCCTACCTTTTCTGCACAATAAACTCACTAATCGCTACTCACTAATTCACCCTATTTCGCTATTGTTTCCCTTTGTTTAATTTTTCAATTTTGAGTTGCAATAAAAATCAACCAAAATGAAAAAAATATTTATCATTTTACTCGCCGCAATAAGCTGTAAAGGAATTAAGGCACAAGGTGTAGGCATTGGCACCACCACCCCAAACGCAAGTGCTCAATTGGATATTGTAAGTCCCCTTAATAATAAAGGGTTGCTGATTCCCAGGATGACATCGGCCCAGCGATTGGCGATAGCCAGTCCCATTGCCCCCGGGTTAATGGTGTACGAAACAACTACCAGTAGTTTTTGGTTTTATAATGGTTCTGTATGGAACCAGATCGGCACAGGAGGCGCATCTCCCTGGACTGTAAGTGGAACAAATATTTATAATAGTAACACGGGCAATGTGGGTATTGGCACCAGTTCTCCAACTTATAAATTTCATGTGGCAGGTAATAACATGCTTATCAATGGCACCAACCCTATATTCCAATTGCAGCAGGCAGGCGTAAGCACAGGTTTTGTGCAGTTAAGCAGCGACGACCTGCGGATAGGAACAAACAGTGGTAATACCGCAGGGGCAATGGTGATAAGAATGAATGGAACCGATAGGGTTTTTGTTGATAGTATCGGACAGGTTGGTATTGGCCGTTCTGCTCCGGGTTATGACCTGGATATAAATGGTAATCAAAGGATTCAAAGTACTTCAACCGTAATTAAATCTGTATTGAGTTTATATGCTAATCCCTTTCTGGCAGTTGATCCTACCGGCTTTGGTTCTTCATACATTTCATTTTTTAATTTCAACAGTATTGGAGGTGGTAATTACAGCTACACTTCCAAATATAAACTTGAATTTGAAGGTGGTAGTTCAGAAAGATTGAAAATGTATCATGCCAGTTATCCTGATCAATTTGTTTTGGATAAGGATGGCGATGTTGGTATCAATGTCCTCCCTTCCGAAAAATTACATGTAGTGGGTGACATGCTTTTACAGAATGTGAATCCTATTTTGAAATTAAAAATGACAGGCGCAGTAGCAACGACCAAATCAGTTATACAGTTTAACAGTTCCAGTGCCAACCTGGGTAATATTGCTTATACAAACAGTTCATTGATACTTAGCGGAAGTGATACTACAGTAACAGGCAATGTAGTACCCGACCTGGTGATAAAAAGCGGAAATATAGGCCTGGGCACTGCTACGCCTACGGAAAAATTACACTTGATCGGGAATATGCTGGTCAACTATATAAACCCAATAATACAATTTCAACAAAGTGCTACGGATAAAGGATTTATACAATTAAACGGTAATGATCTGAGGATAGGCACAAATTCAAGTAACATAAATGGAAAGTTTGTAGTAAAGACAGCAGCCGGTGACCAATTCTTTGTTGATAATGCCGGTTATATAGGAATAGGTGTACCCGGTGCGAATGCAGAAGCCAGGGTGCATGTAGGTACAGGGTTGGGTGCAGGCCTGACTTCAAACGGTTATCTTATGTTAGGCAACACATCCGGCATTAATGTGGTATTTGATAACAATGAAATACAGGCTCGCAGCAACAACACTGCTTCAGGCCTCACCCTGCAACGCAGTGGAGGTACAGTAAGAATTGGCGCAACGCCAGTTCCATCTGGATACAAGTTTGCCATTGATGGTAAAGTTATTTGCGAAGAATTAAAAGTAAAACTGGTGAGCAGCGGCTGGCCTGATTATGTATTTGCTGACAACTATAAACTTTCCTCCTTAACAGAAATTGAAAAATTCATCAACCTGCATAAACACCTTCCAAATATGCCATCTGCTGCAGAAGTGGAAAAGAATGGTATTGAAGTGGGCGACATGCAAAAAAAGGTGATGGAAAAAATTGAAGAGCTGACACTTTATGTCATTCAACTGGAAAAACAAGTTGCTGAATTAAAGAAGGAAAAAAAGTAATTAAAATTTAAAAGTCATTCAACATGAAATCACTTTTATTAATTGTTCAATTGCTTTTGGTTGCTGTTTGTTATTCACAAACGGTCAGGCACCTCGATGACCTTTCAATGAATACTATTGATGCTGCCATTATGAATGAAATATCACAAAGCAGCCTGCCGGGAGTTTCTGTTGGAATAATTTATAATGGAAGAGTAGCATATACAAAAGCCTACGGGCAGGCTGCTCCGGGTGTTAACGCCACTACTTCTACAAAATACCCAATAGCTTCTGTTTCAAAAACTATTACCGGGATCATGGCTATGAAAATGATCGAAAACAATGATATTGGGCTTGATGATCTTATCAGGGATCATGTAAGCGGTTATTATTCTTCAGGGATCACCATCCGCCATTTGCTTTCACACCAAAGTGGCATCGGCCATTATAATAATTGTCCTGGTGGCTATAGCGGTGCTTTTTCTGCAGCAGCAAGTTTAGATGTGGTACATGGTTGTTCCATCTGTATGGGACCTCCAGGTTCGGGGACGCTTTATACCACGTTTGGCAGTACATTACTCGGGGTAATTATTAACAATGTGGGTTTGATTAAATATGGAAAAACATACACCCAATTATACAATGAATGGATAAGAGATGCAGCCGGGTTGAGCGATCTGACAGCTGAATACAACAACCTCATCAATAATATTGCAGTTGGATATTCGCAAAATGGACTGCCGCTACCGGGATATTGGGACGATATTGGGTGGAAATTACCAGCTGGTGGTTTTGTGGCTACGGCCCATGATCTTGCAGGCTTTGGAGTTGGTGTGATGAATTATACTTTTTTAGGTTTTACAGCCAGCCATCAAATGTGGCAAAAGCAAGATACCACCGGTAGCCCAATAAATGTTTGTAATGACCCCCTGGGAAATAACTACGGCCTTGCATTCTCAGTAAGTAGTTCGGGAGACAGCCTGCGAATTTCCCATCATGGTCTTAACACCGAACATGGATTCGCCTCACTTCTGTATTTGTATCCAAATTTAAAAAGAGGCATCGTGCTGCTTACAAATAAGAATGAACTGACAGGCGCATTAGATGATATTCTTGACGCTGTAGACGCAACCCTGCTTTGTCCTGCCAACAGGGATTTTACCAGCCAGGTAAACACAATTGATGATTGGGTATATGAAGCAACAGCTATCCAGGCAAGTAATACTTTCTCAGCAGGTACAGGGGTAATTGTTTTTGATGGTGCCAATGAAGTTGTGCTTAAACCGGGTTTTTATGCGCAGGCAGGAATTAATTTCCGGGCAGTTATTGATGGTTGTGGAGGAATTGTTCATCCTTATTAAAGTTAAGAAATAATCGCAAGCAGAGAATGAACTGGTTATGTGTTTAAAAATATACCAATTAGCAAAGTGGAAAGAAAATTATGAATTCGATGGTATGCAAAAAGGAAAGATGAAAAAAATTGAAGAACACACTTTGTATATTATAGATCTGAAAAAAGAAATAGACATTTTGAAGGTGAACAACGAGAAAAAGAATTGGGTGAGGATATACTTCATAATATTTTTTCTTTTTTAAACCACATGTTTAATAGCATAAGCGATTTTACTTCCTCTCTAAATGTATATAAAATGAAATCATCAATTCTTTTTCTGTTAATGATATTGTTCGCTGTTACCGGAATAGCACAAATTGGCGAAAATACCGAACTGAAGAATTTGCTGCAAAATAAAACCACTTTTAAAGAAATAAAAAGTACAGTTGAGGGGTTTTACAGGCAGAAACTTTCGTTGCTGGCTCCAGCAGATTCAATCCAAAAAAAGAAAATATCACGGGAGCGGAAGTTCTGGAACCGCTATCTCTACGATGCAGAATCTCATTTACTGCCTGATGGTAGAATAGCAGATGCAGGACGCAAAACTCTGGATGCAATAGATAATGGTGTAATACCATCAAACAACCTTATAGAAACAGTGGGTGGCGCCTGGTCGTTGGCCGGGCCTACTTCAGCTAGTGGAGGGGTGGGTAGGATAAATAAGATAGCTTTTGAACCAGGTTCGGCTACTGTAATTTATGCCGGCAGCTCTGGTGGCGGGCTTTTTCGTAGCTCTAATGCTGGTATAACCTGGAGCAATGTAAATTCATTTCTTCCATCACTGGGAATCTCCGGTATTGTGGTAGTAAACAGTAATACCTTATATGTACTTACAGGAGATGGGGATGCAAATTCGAATGAAGGATTCACATTTAAAAGTGGTTATATCCGATATAGTGCCGGGGTTTTAAAATCTACTGATGCTGGCAGCAGCTGGCAGCGCACCGCAGATTTTCCTGGCATTACGACGAATTATTGTGGTATGAATCTTGTTTCAGATCCTAATAATTCCAATATACTGCTAGCAGCAACTACACAAGGATTGTACAGAACTTCCAATGGAGGTGCTACCTGGTCCCTTTGCGATATTGGCTTATCTGGGCCATCCGATGACAGGGTAATGGTGTATGATGTGAAATTTACTCCCGGCAATTCATCTCTGGCATATTGTACTATCCGTAACGGAGACAATACAAATGATGGCAGGTTTCTGCGGTCAACAAATGGCGGTATAAGTTTTAGTTTTAATAATTCAGTAATATTTAATCCCGCCTTCAGCAATATTCAACGTATTGGGATAGCGGTTACACCTGCAAAACCCGGGAATGTTTATTTGTTAGCAGGGCCAGGAGATCCCGCTGCCGGTACCTTTAAGGGTCTGTGGTTATCTACGGATTATGGTGCCAACTTTAACCGCTTATCGTCAACTCCTAATATTCTTGGAGCACCAGAAACTCCTTACGATCAGAATTTGTACGATCTCTGCCTGGCTGTATCACTCACTAACGATAATTTAGTATTGACTGGAGGCCAGGTTATTTTTAGATCCACCAGTTCAGGAGCGATCTTTACTCAACAAACTGATTATTTCGGAGGCAGCGTCCACCCTGATGTGCATGCCCTGGAATATAATCCTGCTAATGGTTATCTGTATGCAGGCACTGATGGTGGCGTTTCTTATAGTACGGATAATGGCAGTACTTGGTCAAGAATTTATTCTGGTCTTAGTTGTACCCAGTTTTACCATTTTGGTATTCAGGATGATGGAGGAGATATATGGGGAGGTGCCCAGGACAATGGTATACTTATAAAAAATGGTTCATCATCTTCATTCAATAACTACGCAGGTGGTGATGGGTACGATGTACTTACGGATTTGGCTCCTGCAGGCAACCAGAATGATAAATATTATTCTATAAATAAAGAAATATATGCGGACGGCATTATAAATTTAACCATCACTCCGCCCGGCTCCGATAATTATTTTGCTAACCTGGCCATGAGCCCGGTCAACGAAGACATTATCTACGCAGGGTACAAGCAACTTTATGTAAGCACAAACCGCGGTGGCGACTGGACTGAAATAAAAACATCTGATATACCACATGTATCTATTGGAGGCAACTGGTGCATTAGCAGTTGCCCAACTAATGATACAAGACTTTATTCGGCTGGCGATAATGGGTTGTGGCGCATAGATAACTTAAACAGCCCTGTTCCTAATACCACTACCTACCTTAATGATGGACTATATGCTGCAGGTTATGATGGTGTACAAAAAATCACCGATATATTTGTTTCCGAAAATACGAGCAACAGGTTATGGGTTACTATTGGGGGATATCATGATAGCGATAAAGTATTTTATTCAAATAATGCCGGTAGCACCTGGACCAATATTGGCAAAGACCTGCCCAATTTGCCTGTAAATTCAGTAGTGGCAGATGGAAGTGATAATGTTTATATTGGAACTGACATTGCAGTTTATTATCGGGGCGCCAGTCATAACAAATGGAGCCCTTTTTACAATAATCTTCCACGGGTAGCTGTTTCTGAGCTTGAGCTAACAGCACCGATTGGCGGGGTTTATTTTGTACATGCATCCACGTATGGCCGGGGTATATGGATAAGTCAAAATTTTACTGAGTGTCCTTCCACTTTAGACATTAACAGCGATCAGCAAGGCCAAAGGTTTTACCAGGCAGGCACTGAGATCACTTCAAATGCTGCTGTGATAGGGGGGGCTACTACCGATGTAGCTTTCCGTGCCGGCGAAAGCCTTACGCTTTATGAAGGATTTATTGTGAACCCAGGCGGCGTTTTTAGAGCTTATATTGGTAACTGTAACAGCGGAACAGCATTAGCCAGAACATTAAACGGCGACAGTATCATAAACTTTATAAACAATATTAAGGCAGCAAGGGAATATGGATTTGTTGATGATGCAGTAAGTAAAGGACCTAACATAGAGGCTAATTTCCATATTTTCAGTGCAGGCAATTACATCATACGGGTTTTTGATGTCAACACCCATATTTATGTTTCAGAGTGGAAATCAACACTTGTAAAAGGAATAAACAAAGAAGTTTTCCCACTAAAAGAAGAGTGGGGGAAATATCTCAGGATAGATTTATTTAAAGAAGACATGCTGGTACATTATCATGATTTTGAAAAGAAGTAACGCATTGCCTCGGCTCGTGGCTCACCTTCGCTATGGTAAAAAGCCACAGTTTATGTGCATTACAATGTATAAATAAGATTTTGTACCAACATCTTGCCTGTTTTTTCAGGTTTAATAAAGAATAAATAACATGAAAACAGTAAACAATCATCAACAATACAACAACTGTAAACTTACAGTAGCCACCTGCAACGGCACTTACTTTTTTAATGCTGATGAAATATTGCGGCTGGAGGCAAGCAGTAACTATACGTTTATTTATTTTACCAACCGTAAACCCCTGCTTATGGCAAAAGTATTACACGATTATGAACCACTGCTTTGCCCTGCAGGGTTTATACGTACTCACCGAAGCCACCTGGTTAATAAAAGGCATGTTCTGTTTGTTAATGTCAGTGGAGATTTAATTATGTCTGACGATTCCAGGGCCCAGATTTCAAGACGAAAGAAAGATTCAGTGATGAAGGCATTGAGTATGTAGCGTAAAAACCGGAAATGTAGGTATTACTGCTGCTTCGTATGATCATCCAAAAAAAACCAGGCAATAATTAAATTGCCTGGCATGTTTTAATATACCTGTCGTTCTAAAGGTCTTGTTAGCTATTCGTTTATTTTTAAAACTTTTTGCTGCAATAATCCATCAGCAGTAATTATTTTAATGAAATACATTCCTGCAGTCAATTTAGACAATCCATTGTAGATGATATTATTATTTCCTGCTACTCCCTGGTAATCTCTCGTTACATCCACCCTGCCTGCCATATCAACAATTTGAATTGTCAATTGCTGTGGCTGCTGTAATACGATCCCAACATTAATAAGATCTGTAAATGGATTTGGTTTGATCTTATCAATAACGATATTGGAACGATCTCCTAAAAATACTACCTGGTTACTGTATGTGTATTTGCCGTCATTATCGATCATCTTTAACCGGTAATAATTGACAGCACCGGTTGAAGGATGATCATCCGTAAATGCATAGGATTTATATGTATTACTGTAGCCTGTTGCTGTCACGGTTCCTATTTTTGCAAACGTATGACCGTCATTACTTCTTTCAATTTCAAAGCGGTTAACCTGGATCTCAGAAGCTGTGGCCCAGTCAAGTAAAATTGATCCCCCCTGTTTTTTGCCCTTAAAATGAACAAGGGTCACCGGAAGAACTACATCATTTACTGCTATGTTCCCGATAGCTGAGACAGAACTGCACTGGCTAACTCCAGATAACGAACTTGACTTAAAGAACACCCTATAGGTTCCTGCAGTGGTAAACGGATTGGTGGTGATTGACAGTGCACCATTGGCTGTTGCCCATTTCCCCGGCCCGAAAGACTGGCCATTTGCCGAATCTGCGATAGCATAAAATGAACCAGCCAAAGCATTTGAAATACTGTAAGTGATCGTTTGATTACGGTTAATTGTTGTACCGCCCGGGGAATATAAAGGAGCTACCGGTGTTGGTGAGCAGCTGATAGTAGTTGCCGATGCAGAACAGGAAACTTCCTGTTTGCTGCTTTCCTGTAAACCAATTTTTAAGACACCATTAGGATAAAGCGTATTCGTTGCTGTGCTGTTTACTGTAATTGGCCCCCAGGTTGTTCCCGAAGTAACCGTTGAACCGATCAACACATCATCAAGATAAAGGTTTACTGTGGTTGTTGAAAAAGAACCGGTCAGTGTTCCGGAAATATTTGCCGAAGCAGCTGTAACAGGACCTGTTATGGTGCCACATCTTGTAGCTGCTGTTGCCGGCGTAGCTGTAAAACCGGACGAATTAGTGCTAAGCCCGCATGCCCCGTTTTGTGCATTGGCATAATAGGTTGTACCGGAAACCGCATTATACAATGCCGGCGTTGTTCCTGCATTTCCGGTGCTCCAGGTTCCATTTGCCTGCACCGTTGTGGTGGCAATCAAAGCATTAAGAGATGTATATACCCTTATTGTTGTTCCGGCAACACTGGCAGAAGTACCCGTTATGGGAGCGCCTGCAGTGAGTTGGTTATTATTATCAGCATTTATTAACGGTGTTTGTGTAAAACAGCTTACCGTATACACCTGCGTTTGGTTGGCACATTTGCTTGTGGCTACCACACCGGTATTTAATTCTGTTACAAGGTACAACTGCTGCCCGTTCAATAAAGTAAGATTGGAGAATGTAAATACCCCCCCGGTTGCAGTGACAGTTTGAATATTGATTCCGTTTATATACAAGGTAACAGCAGCATTTGCGTCTGTAGTTCCGGATATAGTTTTTGTACCCGTTGTAAATACAGTATTTGAAGGAGACGTGATCACCGGCACTGCCAATGATCCGGCAAGGGCAGTACCACCATTTCCTGCTGCACAAAAATATGCGGGCATGGAATTGCATCCCGTTATGTTATTTGTATAATAAACTTTGTAAGAACCGGAGTTCATGGGTGCACCAGTACTGCAGCCTCCCGAATAGATCCATGTTATGTTAGGGCTTGCGCCCGTATTGGCTCCAAATAAACCTGCACTGTTTGTAACATTATTGTCAGGTACATTCGTGGTTAAATTATCAACATGAACGGTCCAGCCGCTACTTAAATTGGAAGCTCCCAAACCTTTACTGCCGCTGGTACATGTTAATACCGGTGTTGCCGGTAGATTGGCCGAATTACAAGTGGAGGCATTTACTGCATTACTTGTTAAACACATGCTTTCAGCTGTTGCCTGGGCTTTTGCTGTAATGATATTGCCATTAACGAGTACAATATTATTCAATGTCCAGGTTGAACCTGATGTTACATTGGCAACAGTGCCAACCGATGATCCGTTCTTATAAACGGTTATGGTTGCAGTTGCCGCAGCGCCGGGCAATACCGATTTGGTCCAGGTGCCACTTATATTTACTGTTCCTGTACTTATCGGCGAGTTAATTGTTGGTGCAGCCGTACACATGGCCGTTGTACAATTTGCAGGATTATTAAATATCTGGCAGCCCGGCTGTCCATTAATAAAGTCCTCATAAGTGTTACCACTTGTGCCGTAGATGTCTGAACGGGGACCACCTATAGCAGTCGTTGGTGCCATGACCGTTGTTGCAGTCATGCGTATAGATGAACTTGCAGTTAAATTAAAAGGAGCAGCCTGCAGGTCTGAAAATGGAATATAAAAATCGATCAGGAAATCCGGATCGCCATTATCATTGGTGGAAGCAAGGGAGATCTGTGACATATCCTGCCAGTTCAAATATTGTTTTACCAGCACAGGCACGGAAGTTCCGTCGGCATTATAAATGGCAATTCTGAAATTGGTTTCCAGAACGATCTCGATCTCAAAACCCGGGTTGCCGTTTGTACCGGTAGTAGACGGTAAATAATTGGGGTCGGCATTGGCTCCTGAAGCGCCAAACTTACCGTCAGTATCCATCATAATGCTGTATCCTTTAGAGCCGGGGCTGATCGCACCCATCCGCATCCTGAACAAAATATTCTGAGCAACAGAAAAATAATGATATACACCATTACCGCTTGAATCGGGTACAAAGTCAGAATAACCATGGTTAGGCCCCCTTGTCAGATCACCATAAGGCTCTATAGAATAGGCCCTGATCCCTTGATAATTAATTTCAGAACTGACAACATCATTAATAGTAAACCCGGCTGTAGTAACAGATGTATACCCATCGCTATTCGGGTCTAAAACAGTTCTGCCGGCAGCACTGGTGGCCTGGCGGTTAATAAAACCTGGTAATTGTGCTAATGATTGAAAACCGGTAAAGCAAAAACTGGCTGCGCTTAGCAGCGAAATGTAGAATGGTTTCATTTGCCTGGATATTGGTTTAGGTATCTTATAAACGAAAATTTACTAAATATATTGTAGTAAATTTACTACAAGCTAAAAACTTGAGCTTCGTAACTCATTAAGTTCGATCATTTCCAGTAGTTCTTTTTTACAGACTGTATATGAATAGTAATTAATAAACACAAATTTCCTGCTGAAGTGAAAAAACCCCACCTATAGTGGGGTTGTGTTAACTTTCCTGTTTCTCTTTCGCCGGAAACTAACCGGGGGAAGTAATAAGGATTAAATTCTCAAGGTTCTATTTTGTAATCATCCCTATCCGGGATCGTTTAACAATATTTAATAAAGAAAAAATAATGCCGGTTTTATTGCAGGTCATAGCAAGTTTATAGTGAGAAAAAAAATGCACATCATGGAATGCTGAGTATTTTTTTCCATAGATATTGTTTCCTTCTTTGGGAAAAACGGCCCATGCATTTAAATTGAATTAAGTATACCCGGGTTTCCGTTTGGAACGCTGTAATAGGCGTGATGCATCAAAATACCTGTTCCATAGCGGAAGTATGGATTTGATCTTATTGAAGATACGTTTGGTCTCTGATTGTGGCATTACCGTTTTAATCCTGGAATTCAATTCTCCCTGTATCAATGCTATGTCATATTCACATTGACTTCGTTCAATATCATTCATAGGGGCAATTTTATAAGTATATCGCTCCGTTAACTTCGTCAGCATATCTATTAATTCTTCCGTTTCTAAAGTTCTTAAGTCTTTCATGGGTAGTTCTTTTGTATAACTATTAAAACAAAAGCCATGCAAAAAAAAATTGCGTGTATTTTTATAATTTTTGAGTAATATCTGTGGCAAAAAATCCACGAAACGGTATAATTTAAATATGTCCTGGTTCTTTATTGCTTCAGGTAAACCTGCGATATATGCTTAACTTGCTTTTATGAAGAAACTCCTGATTATTTTATGCATTTTTACTTTTTCCTTTGGTTCATTTGCTCAACTAAAACCTTTCCGTTTTGCCTTTCTTTCTGATACACATATTGGCTCGCCCGACGGAAAGGCCGAAGAAGACCTGCGGAGAACTGTGCATGATATCAATAGCAGGAATGATATTGATTTTGTAGTAATAACCGGTGATATTACCGAGTTGGGTACCAACGAGGAACTGCCCAGGGCAAAAAATTATTTTGATTCCTTACATGTGAAATATTATATCATACCCGGCAATCATGATGTTGGATGGAGTGAGACCGGTGGCATGGGTTTTATTTCAACATTTGGAAGCGACAGGTTTGCCTTTGACTACAATGGTATCCGGTTTATTGCCTGCTCCTCGGGCCCTTATGTAAGAATGAGTGATGGCCATATTCCACGTGACGCTATGACCTGGATGAAAAATATACTAGACACTACAGATATAAATATGCCTGTAATATTTTTAAACCATTACCCTATGGATAACCAGATGGATAACTGGTATGAAGTAACCGATATGTTTAAAACAAGAAATACTATTTTATTTCTCTGCGGTCACGGACATGCAAACAAGGCTTTGAATTTTGAAGGTATACCCGGCATTATGGGGAGATCGAACCTGCGTGCCAAACAGGTTGAAGGGGGATATAACCTGGTTGATGTGGGCGCCGATTCGATTTTATTTACCGAAAGAAAACCGGTAACGGGTGAGATGAAGACATGGGCTGCTGTAAAAGTTGAACAACATAATTATGACCTTAGCAAAAAATTTACCCGTCCCGATTATAATATCAATACACAATACCCACAGGTAAAAGAAAAGTGGAGAGTCAGCTCAGATGCGAATGTGATTTCAACACCGGTAGTAACCAACGGTCTTGTTGTTTTTGGAAACCAGCAGGGAACAGTTAGCGCTTTGTCTTTAAAGAACGGCAAACAAAAATGGACATTCAAAACAGGAGGTTCTATTTATTCATCGCCGGCGGCCACAAAAAACAAGATCCTGTTCGGAAGCACGGATGGCTATGTATATTGCCTGGATGACAAAGGCCAGGAAATATGGAAACTCAAGACCGGTGCTGCTGTACTGGGTTGCCCGGTCATCCAGAACAACCTGGTTTATATTGGTGGAAGCGATCATCATTTTCGTGCCATTGACCTGGGAACAGGAAAAGAGATATGGAGTTTTGACGGGCTCAACGGGCCGGTGGTAAGTACTCCTGTCATTAATAAAGAGGATATCATTTTCGGGGCCTGGGATACTTATTTGTATTCATTGAACAAAAACACAGGCAAACTGAACTGGAAATGGAGTAACGGATCAACTGTAAGAAATTATTCTCCGGCCTCATGCATACCGGTTGTAAAAGACAATATCATTTATATAGTTGCACCCGACCGCTATTTAAGTGCTATTGATGCCGTTACAGGACAAACAGTATGGCGTACAAAGGAATCAGGTGTACGTGAATCAATAGGTATGTCGCAGGATGGAAAATATGTTTATGGCAAAACCATGAATGATACCATTGCAGCATTTGCTACCGGAAGGGATGCTCAAAAAGCAGTATGGAAGTTGCATGCAGGATTTGGTTATGAGCATGCTCCTTCCATGTTAATTGAAAAAGAAGGAACCATTTTCTTTGGCACACGCAATGGTGTTGTATACGCCATTGATGGAGCTCAAAAAAAGAACGCCTGGATCCATAAGATCGATAATTCCATGGTAAATACGGTAAATGTGCTGGATAAGAAAAGTTTGATCGTTTCTACCATGGATGGTAAAGTGGTGCTGTTGCAAATTACAGAATGACGATACCAGGGAAACTAATAGATTGCTTCCAGGTACATGCCCTTGATATTGTAGCTCATGGATGAATATTTTTTATAGATGACCTTTTTTTCGTGCAGGTCATAAATGGAGATGAATTTATGGGTGGGTCTTTTACATATTCAAATAAGTGCCTGCCTGCAGTATGTTTTTTTTCCTTCTCCGATCTTCTGATCCCTCCTGCTGCGAAAAAATGAAAAACATTGTTATCCGAATGTATCCGGATAAATCCATTTGCTTACCTTAGGCGAATGAAATCATCTTTAGGCTACACCATTTGTCTTGCAGCTATGCTGTTTATTGTTTCCTGTAAAAAAAATACAGAAGATATTATTGCCCCACCTCCACCCCCGCCAACTGTAACAATGCCCGACAATGATCCTTTACTTTTGGGTAATCCTACCAATGCCCAAACCTTAACCACGATGCCTGAAAACTATTTAAAGAACAATGGCTATTATAAAATTGCTTACAGTCAAAGCAGGGCCATACCGGTTTGGGTGGCCTGGCACCTGCAGGCTGACCAGGATCTTGGTGTAACGCCAAGGCAGGATGACTTCAGGGCTGATGTGGGATTACCGGCAGGCTGGTACCAGGTACAGAACAATAGCTACTCCGGCAGCGGGTTTGACAGGGGGCACAATTGTCCAAGTGCAGACAGAACATCTTCCATACCTGCAAACTCCTCAACTTTTTTGATGACGAATATGGTACCACAAAGCCCAAAGTTAAACCAGGTGTCGTGGGCAGGACTTGAAGACTATACAAGGACGCTTGTAGGATCAACTAAGGAGGCTTATGTTTTCATGGGAAATTATGGAGTGGGTGGATATAATACCAACAACCTGTATTTTTCCAGCATTGATGGAGGCAAGATCACTGTACCTGCCAATATCTGGAAAGTGATCGTCGTTATTCCAAAAGGAGCCAATGATATCAGCCGCATTGATACGTCTGCAACAGTTTTGGCAGTTAACATGCCCAATGATAACCGCCTTTATTTAACCGGTGGCAATACCGCATGGAGGAATTATATTACTACTGTATCTAACCTGGAACAGCAGTCGGGTATGAATGCTGTTATGCTCGATCTTTTTGAGCGTATTCCGGCAAATATCAGGTCGTACTTAAAGCTTAAGGTTTACCAATAATGTTTAAGCATCATTCTGCGGAAAGATCCTGATGACCTTTACAAAACGAAAGAAATAATATTTGCTGAGCGCCGAGATGGTAACCCCCATTGCTTTTCCCGATGTGGAATGAATAAAATTATACTCCCCGTTCTCATATGAAATAATGATACCGATATGACCTACGACACGGTTGGTGCTGTCTGTGCCTGTAAACAGAACAAGATCCCCGGGTTTTGCGGCTGTAAGTTCTACCGTCCGTTCTACATTGGTGAAATCAACGGAGGAACGTGGAACTGCAATATGAAAATGATTAAATACATAAGTAAGAAAGCCTGAGCAGTCAAATCCAACGACAGGATCCGTAGAAGCAAATTTATAAGGCGTGCCGATCAGCGTTTTGGCAAATGCCAGCAATTCCTCAGGTGTGGTTGAACCGGTATTGATGTGTTGAGCATCCGCAGGCATAACAAGGGGTTTAGGCGGAGGGATAACAACTGTATCTTTCACAACATCGGCTTTTGGCTGTAATACTTCGTCTGCAGGCCGGATATCCTTATCCCAGCAGGAACTTAAAATGAACAGACATATTGTGAATAATAATATTCGCATACTATACAGAGGCAATAATCACTCCACAAAAGAGGGATATAGAAGAATATTATATAGCTAACCAGCGCTGCAGACCTTATAGGTTTTAATTTTACCCATGATCAAACCAATTGCTACTTTCATAAAATCGCCGGATTTATTATTTCTTACCTTCCCTTATCGCTTTAAACTCTGACCCATCTTCCCATTGCGGCATCTTTTCTTCAAATGCCAAACGCCTGCCCACCCTGAACAATAATTTCAGGTCCTTAATGGCGCCATCCATTGTCCAGGTTACTGCATCATACTCATCCGAAGGCTTGTGATAATCTTTCTCCGTGTATTCATCTTCTATCTTCTTCCCAAATTCTTTTCCTTTGCCCAGCACATCAATTCCGCCAGTAGCATCCAGCGCAGGAATGCCTGCTTTGGCAAAATTGAAATGATCAGACCGGTAATAATATCCAGCTTCAGGATGCGTATCAAGAGAAATATAACCACTATCCTTCTCGACCTCCTCTTTTAAATAATCTTCCAGGTCCGATTGTCCTGCCCCGATGATGATCATATCCCTGGTCCTGGTAAAACGGTTCATGCCGTCTATATTAATATTGGCAACTGTTTTAGCCGCGGGGTAAATGGGGTTTTGTGCATAATAGGCCGAGCCCAGCAGCCCCTGTTCTTCTGCAGTAACAGAAAGCAGGATGATGGTTCGTTCTGGTTTTGTTTTCATGCTTTTAAAAGCACGTGCAAGTTCCAACAGGGCTGCAGTTCCGCTGGCATTGTCCAGTGCTCCGTTATAAATAGTGTCACCTGTTGCATCTGGCCGGCCAATACCCAAATGATCCCAGTGTGCCGTGTAAATAATTACTTCATCGGGGCGTTTGGAACCGGTGATCTTGCCGATCACATTGTACGACTTATTGTAGATAGCCTCCACCTTCATGCTGGTAGATAACTGCAGGTTCAAAGGAACTGCTTTAAAGCCACGCTGGTTTGCTTTAACCAAAAGTGTTGAATCAAAACCGGCAGCAGCAAATAATTTATTTGCGATCATTTCGGGCAGCCAGCCGATCACATCACAATTCTGAATGTCTTTACCACGGTTATCCAGGCGCAACCTGGAGGTATTGAAACTGTTTTGCTGAACACTGAAAGGATAGCTTGCTGCTTTGGTGTTATGAACGATCAAACAGCCTTTAGCGCCCTGCCTGGCAGCTTCTTCAAATTTGTAGGTCCAGCGGCCATAATAGGTCATCGTTTTTCCTTTGAAGAGCGTTGTATCACCCGACCAGAACCCCGGATCATTAACCATCACCATTACTACTTTGCCTTTCACATCCAGCCCTTCATAGTCATTCCAGTTATATTCAGGAGCTACAACACCATAACCTGCAAAAACAAGTTCGGTATTATCAAGACGGATACTGGAATCTGTTTTGTCGGTCCATATTATATAATCATCAAAAGCTTTTAATGTAAAATTCCCTTTAGCCGACCGCACCTGCATCGAAGGTGCAGCCGTAGCTTTTATATTTACCATGGGCACTTCCTGTAAAAAGCTGTTGCCGTTGCCCGGTTCAAGTCCTGCTGCTGCAAATTCCTGTTGCAGGTAAGCGATCGTTCTTCTTTCTCCTTCGGTAAAAGGTTTGCGGCCCATGAAGGAATCTGAGGCAAGCATGGCAATATGTTGCTTCATACTGTCGGCACTGAATGCAGCCAGGCCATCATTATCAGTTGTAGCTTTTTCATTGCATGCTGCAAGAAGTATACAGCCAAGCACCGGAAGAAATTTTGAGAACCTGTACATGAGATTTTGTTTTAGATAACTAAAGTATTATTGCATAGGTAAGATATTGCTTTATCTGGAGATTTGGGATTGCGGAGAAAATAATGGCTATCCCTTTTCCAGAATGAAACGAATTGAAAGATCATTCTGATACTTCCATAAAACTCCTGTCTGAAAATTACAACCACTCATCAAAAATTTTATTGAGGCTATTTGACGTAAACGAAACTTATCGTACATTTAATTTCACATTAAAATTTTAAAGCCATGTTTAAAAAAATTTTACTTTTCTCTGTAATGACTTGCTTCATTACAATGAGCCATGCACAGTCAGGCAAATCGGCCACTGCTTATGCAATCACGGCACCTGCAAAAGGACAACATGATTGGAAAGAAGTAAGGCTGATCGATATTAAGACCGGGAAAGAAATTCAGTCAGTGTTAACCTCTACACAGGAGCCCGAGATACTGAATGCCCGTACAGGAAAACCGGTACAAAAGAAAGACAATATTGCAAAAACAGAAGCTGAGCAAAACAGCAACGTGCAGTTCTTTACCATTGATGCAAATAATAAGCCTCAGCAGGTTACCAGCCAGTCAGACCTTGATAAAATGAAGGCCGCCGGTAATAAGGTCATGATCTTCCACAATAAAAATATATCCGGCCATCAGGGTTATGATAAGCCATTTGCAACAAATTCTGCAGCGATGGCCTATGATAAAAAACATGAGCGCCTGTACTACACTCCGATGGGTATAAACCAGCTTCGTTATATTGATCTGAAATCGAAGACAGCAAAGATCTATTATTTTGAAGACGAGGCTTTTGGTGTTGTACAGGGCCAGTGGGATGTACCCGGACAAATAACAAGGATGGTCATTGCCTCTGATGGTAATGGTTATGCCCTGTCAAACGATGCCAATCACCTGGTACGCTTTACTACCGGCAAAAAGCCCGAAATAACAGACATGGGTGCAGTTAGCGATGCCGCTGCCAATGGTGATTTTTCTGTTCACCGCGGTGTTGGCGGAGACATGATCGCCGATAATGCCGGAAACCTTTACCTGGTAACTGCTTACAGGAATATCTGGAAGATAAATATTGAAACCATGATCGCAGAATATAAAGGTGGCATCAAAGGCCTGCCCGAAGATTATCAAACAAATGGTGCTGCCGTGGATGAAGGTAGTAAGATCATTGTATGCAGCAGCCGGTCAACAGAAGGCTATTACAGTTTTGACCTGAATACCTTACAGGCAACAAAACTTTCAAACGATGGGGATGTGTACAATGCATCAGACCTCGCCAATGCCAACTTAGCGTTTGCCAAAAAAGAAAAAGAAGAGAAGCCTAAAGAAGAAACCGTGCAACCTGTAAAAACAGGAACTGTGGTTACAAAACCAGAGTTCATTGTTGAAGAAGTGAGCAACAACAATATCACCATTTATCCGAACCCCGTAACAGATGGCCTTGTAAAACTTTCCTTCAGCAACCAGCCAACAGGAAAGTACAATGTGCAGATATTGGATCTGTCGGGTAGAGTGATGAGCACATGGGATGTAATGCTGGGCAGTAAAACCCAGGTACTGGAAATTAAACTGCCCGAAGCTATGGCAAAAGGAAATTATTTTGTGAAGGTTTCCGGTAAAGATGGCAGGAACAACCTCACCACAAAACTTATTGTACAATAATTCAGAACCAGGATCTGCCAAGCAAACTGCTCGGGGCTGTCTCAAAAGTTTGTCATGTTGAGCTTGTCGAAACATTGTTTAACATTAGAATGTGTGTTCAACGGACTTCGACAAGCTCAGTCTGACAGCACAATTGAACTTTTGAGACAGCCTCTTCTTTTATGAAACCGCTACAGTGCAGGTTAATGATATATCAAATGGATTGGCTAATTTTATTTAAAACAGCAGTATGAAATATCATCAACCATTATTCCTTATTCTTTTCCTGTTATTTTTTACTTTGGCTACCCGTGCCCAGCATAAGATCATATGGGAAATGGCAGGCAGTGATACTACAGTGCAAAGGGTGTTATATAAACAATTGAACAATGTACTTGCTGCAGCGCCGGATACAAAAATTGAAGTTGTATTTCACAGCAATGCAGTTTATGCCATGTTGAAAGATACCGGTTATTTTAAATCACAAATTTCAGACTTGTATAAAAAAGGAGTTGTGTTTGCCGTGTGCAATAACTCGCTAAAAGCCCGCAATATAGAAACCGGCCGTGTAATACCGGAAGCCGTTATAGTTCCTTTAGCCATTTTAGAGATCGTAAAGAAACAGGAAGAAAGCTGGTCTTATATTAAAGCAGGAAATTAATATAACTCTTCGGGGGCATAACCCGCTTGCAAAAAAAAACCTTCTTTACAGAAGGTCTTTCATAGAATGGGGTTACAGAAATGAGCCGCAAGGCGCATTTTCTTTTCATAGGGATCGAATAAGTTTCTGATATGGATATTGGGATATTTAACAGTGCAAAGATGCAGCCTGCAGAAAAGAAATTTTGTAATTCAGGAAAGGAATGTGTTGTAGCCATTTTTCTATCGTATTTATACGTATAGCTCAGGCTAAGCGATCATTTTTTCTACGCCGATCAGGGACTGTTGGGTTTAAGCACCACTGTTTTCATTGACCGAATGCTCCGGAACATGCACGATCGAAGGAAATCTCATTTGTTTCCGGTGGCGGATAAAATAGATCAGTCCGTCCACAGCAAATAATATAAAGCTTATGGCAACGGCAATTCCTGTTGCCCATCCCGCAATATTTAATATAGCGTACAATTCATCCTTAAACTCAAAGGGCAGATCATAAAAAATAATGCGTAAAAATAGATACGTAGAAAGACAAAAGATATTAGCTAAAATAACCAGTTTGCGTAAAATTAACAGGTGGATCCTGTGATGAAACCTGGGTCGATTATGTACGGTGTTCATGATTGTATGTTTATTGGTTAAACTTTGTGCTGCTTGCTACACATAGAATAACAGCCTTCCCAATAATTAAGGAAAAATTATGCCAATGTTATGTACGATCAGTTGACAGCTATCAAAAGAATTTTTGGGGAAACGGGGGGATTTAATTGCCCATTAAAATACCCATGGTTTAAACCACAGTCATTATTGGGTGATTAGACGGTGCATGGGCCGCCAATGATTTAGCAATTTGCATGAGTAACAAATTCACTAAACTAAAATTACTATTATGAAATTAAGGAACTTATTAATGGTCGTCATTGCCAGTTGTATTTTTACCAGTTGCTCCAAAGAAGCAACAGATGCGGCAAATGACAACAACGTTGACGCTGAACTAATCAATCACACCTGGCGTGAAACTTCCACCGGATTAAAGATAAGAATATCCGGGGTTACAAAAACTTCAGCCGGCAATGGTGTAATTACAGATTGTGGTACAGCTTATCCGGCTTCTGCATTGGGCGGTACACCTATGACAGTAATTGAGTATCAAAGCGGAAGATACTGGGATGCTTATAATAATACATTCTACCCTCCCTCTACCTGGCAACAGGGAAGTATAATTGGCATGACTATGAATCAAAGCGGCACCGAGTTCCAGATCGGATCTAAAATTTATGTCCGACAGTAGCTGGTTATAGGGCCACTACATTCCAGGCCAAATTCAACTACCTCTGCCCTGGTTCGTGACTCCACGAACCATTTTTTTTTAAATAATTTCAAGACAACAACGGCCCTCACAATTGTGAAGGCCGTTGTTATCCTTTTTTAGCTTGTTCGCCGATATTGTTATTATTTTGTCGGTCTGATACTTTGGTTTAATTGAGATAGCTTAACGGCATCAACGGTCCCGGTTTTTATTACTGTTTATACCGGCTTTTTCTGGGCAGTACAAGGGACTTGGTTTTAACGATAAAAAGTACCACGTCCATTAAAATATAGAGCAAATTCATTTTCAGCAACACGGCCCTGCCCACTTGAATCATGGCGAATAAATATCCGTTGTGGAATTTGTTTTGCCGGATCGGCGGGTATTATTTTAAATACTAAACCGGTATGATCTACATGAGGTGTTACATAAATATCATTTATCCGAACATCTGCTAACGGTACAGTTTTTTTGCCCAATATTAAAGTACGTACGCGGTAAGTGAAACCTTTCAAACATTTTTCAGAAGCGCCACCTGTATGAATACCGAGTTGGTGTGCCACCCAATGTGCACACCCTGTACCGGTAATAGGCTGCCAATTATTTGACCCTGCATACCAAACAAAGCAATCTTTCGGTTCAACATGAATATTAACAAGTCTTACTGCATCAATAATACCTTGTCGGCATTGCGCACAAAAGTTATAGTTACCAATGGTATTGACACTTTCTCTGCCGGGATGATAATTACATTTTCCCATACGTCATTTATTTTTTTGTAAAGTAGAATCTGTACTACTTTCAAGGTATCCTGCTATTCTGTTTATTTGTTTCTGGATAGTTGCGTGTGCTTCCGGTTTTCCCAGGTCCTCAAAAAAAGTATCAGGTGAAAGGACTTTAGGTGAGGCCGCAACAAAATATGAATTCAGAAATTTAATGACATCCCATTGATCTGCCTTGTTTTGATAATCCGGGTATTTTTTTAATTTCAACTCATCTCCGGGTAAGCTAAGCAGGTCTGATAAAACAAGTTTAATTTCCGCCCGCTGTTCATCTGTTTCTGCCTGGATCTCGGCATCCTTAAAATATTCTACAACACTATTTGACCTTTCGTTTTTGGCGGGATCTTTATGGGAACCACAACTCATAACCAATGTCCCAAAAAATAAACAGAAGCTTAATACCCTGGCAAAACTTTTAATAAAGCCTTGTTGCAATCTTCCAAAACTAAGTGTTGTCATAATAAATAAGATAATTCAAAATTTTCGTTGGCTATTGTAATATACAAAATAATTTAACTATAAAAAATTATCTACAGCTTTTTACAACATGAGTTTTATTAAAATACAAAAGCCGGTAAAAAAAAAATTACCGGCCTCGTTCTTTAATTATGTTATGCTTCGTAATTGGCAGATTGCTT
>JBDSXS010000204.1:0-13041 GCA_039926045.1 Ferruginibacter sp. | reverse complement strand
AGCCGCAGGTTTAATACATCTGTTGTTGGATTAGGAAAAACCAGGACCTCTGTTGTGCTGTTATACTGTAATTGCTGAATATTACTATATTCAATTTTTCCGGTAAGGCCTTTTATTTTTAAACGATAGAATTGATTTTTATCCCGGGCATTATCATCAATAAAATTATATTGCTGAAGGCCTGTTGTATTTTTTGCGGCCAGGGTTCCAATGGATGAATAAGTAAAGCCGTTTATGCTTTTTTCGATATCAAAACAACAGATACCCGTTTCTTTATCTGTAGTAAAATTTATTTGTGCTGATCTTCCCTTTTGTAGCCATGCTGCCTTAAAAGAGATTAATTCTATCGGTAATGCACCCAAACTGTTGCCATCAATAATTGCTGATACATTACGCCATGGGCCGTATACCTGGCCGGTAATAGAAGTTACCGGATCATATTTTACCCTTGCCCTTAGTTTGGTGTACCTGGCGCCAGCCAGCAGCTTTGTAATGATATTTTTTAATTCTACGCCAGCCAGGCCAAGATCTGTATAGCTGCTTTGTTCGCCGGTAAAGAAAGTGCTGTTGGTAATTGGGGTACCGCTGTATGCATTATAATTCAACCTGGTTTCCCAAACCAATTTTCCTTTACCACGGCCTAAAAAAGATTTTGCAAAAAGGCCTGCTCCAAAATTGGCCAAAATAAAATTACTGTTGTTGATAGGTGTTACCAGGTCGTTATTATAGAGGCGTAGGTTATTTCTTTTGTTTATACCGGGGCTGTTGCCATGATATACAAAAGATGCGCCTTCATTCACTTGTGGGTTATCAAAGCCGTAAGCGCCTGCCACCACATCACTATAACCATCCCCGTTCACATCTCCTGCACCGGCAACCGAATAACCTAAAACAGCATTCACCTGGTTAGATTCTAATATGGCTGCCGGAGTAAAGTTTATACCTGCTGCAGACCCATGATAAATAAATGCAGCGCCCTCATTGATCTCAGGATCATCGAAATTATAAGCACCCACAATAACATCACTATATCCATCTCCATTAACGTCGCCGGCATTGGCAACTGAATAACCAAAATAAGCATTTGCCTGGTTAGCCTCTAAAATGACTGCAGCAACCAGGCTTATACCTGTTGCAGACCCATGATAAACAAATGCAGCACCTTCATCAGTCTGCCCGTTATCATATGAATAAGCTCCTGCAATTACATCAGCATACCCGTCTCCATTTACGTCTCCGGCCGAAGAGACCGAAAACCCCATGCGGGCATCTACCTGGTCTGGCTCTACTATTGAAGCTGCTGCCGGGTTGATCCCTGTTGCAGACCCATGATAAACAAATGCAGCGCCTTCATCGGTTTGCCCGTTATCATAAAGCGGTGCGCCTATAATAATATCGCTAAAGGCATCGGCATTTACACTTCCTGCACCGGCAACAAAAAAGCCCAGGTATGCATTTGCCTGGTTTGATTCAACCCTGGTAGCAAATACCGGATTGATCCCTGTTACAGATCCATGATACACAAAAGCCGCTCCTTCGTCTAATTGTCCATTGTCATACCGATAAGCCCCGGCAACTACATCACTATATCCATCTCCATTTACATCTCCCGCCGAAGCAACCGAATATCCCAAATTAGCATTTACCTGGTTGCTTTCCATTGTGGCAGCAGCTATACTATTTATGCCTGTAGCAGCGCCATGATATACAAAAGCCCGGCCTTCACCAGCTTGCCCGTTATTATAAAGTGGTGACCCGACAATGATATCACTGTAACCATCTCCATTTACATCGCCGGCGCCGGCAACTGAAAAACCAAGATTGGCACCAGCCTGGTTAGACTCTACCATAGCAGCAGCCACTGCATTAATTCCGGATGCAGAACCATGGTAAATAAAAGCAACACCCTCATCTGCTTGCCCGTTATCAAAATAAGGGGCACCCACAATAACATCACTGTATCCATCAGCATTCACATCTCCTGCAGAAGCAACTGCATAACCCAGGTTAGCATTAACCTGGTTAGATTCGGTCATAGTTGTGTACTGCGTGTTGATACCTGAAGCAGCGCCATGATATACAAACGAAGCCCCCTCATTGGTTTGACCATTATCGAATTGAGATGCTCCCACGATAACATCGCTATACCCATCGCCATTAACATCTCCGGCGCTGGCAACAGCACGCCCAAAATTGGCATTGGCCTGGTTACATTCTAATATTGCAACTGCAGTGATGTTTATACCTGTAGCAGATCCAAGATAAACATAAGCAGCACCTTCATTTGTTTCTACGTTATCATAAAAATTTGCCCCGGCAATTATATCGCTATACCCATCTCCGTTTATATCGCCGGCGCAGGCAACAGAAGCTCCCAAATTGGCACCGGGCTGATTACTTTCAACCATAGCAACAGCTGTATTGTTTATGCCGGTTGCCGATCCATGGTAAATAAAAGCAACACCCTCATTTGTTTCCACATTATCGAAATTATAAGCACCCACGATCACATCGCTATACCCGTCTCCATTTACATCTCCTGCACCCGAAACAGAAAAACCAAACTGGCTAAGGCCCTGATCGCTTTCAATAAGGGTAACGGCAACATTATTTATGCCAGCAGCCGACCCATGATAGATAAATGCTGCGCCTTCATCGGTTGTCCCATTATCGTACAATTGGGAACCCACGATCACATCGCTAAACCCGTCTCCATTTACATCTCCTGCACCGGCAACAGCAATTCCTAAGTTGGCATTAACCTGGTTACTTTCTACCGTAGTTACTGCAGCGTTGTTTATGCCAGCAGCCGAACCATGATAAATAAAAGCCCCTCCCTCGGCACCCTCTCCATTACCATAAAGCCACGCACCTGCAATAACATCACTATACCCATCTCCATTTACATCTCCGGCGCAGGCAACAGAAAAACCGAGTTGGCAAAGGGCCTGGTTACTTTGTACCATTGTTACTGCAATAGTATTTATTCCTGTGGCTGATCCATGGTATACAAAAGCAGCGCCTTCATCGGTTTCTCCATCGTCATATAAATTTGCTCCCACAATGATATCGCTGTAACCATCAGCATTTACATCACCGGCAGTAGAAACGGAAATACCCATGCGGGCATTAGCCTGGTTGCTTTCCACGGTTGCTGCGGCTATACTATTTATGCCCGTAGCCGAACCATGATAAATAAAAGCAGCTCCTTCATCAGTGGCTCCATTATCATATGCAGATGCACCCGCAATAACATCACTATACCCATCTCCATTTACATCTCCTGCACTGGCAACAGAAAAACCCAGGCCTGCGTTAACCTGGTCGCTTTCAAGGGTTGAAGCAGGCGTTGTACTGATGGGATCGATCGTAACCGGGTATACGGCATTTTTTGTATTTACCTCTATACAATATTTACCTTTACTTTTTTTTCTGAATGAAGCGGAAAGGCTTCTACCCGAAGCATCCCAAACCTTTAACTGTTCATAATTCAACACATTTGTTTTTTTATGAAAGAACTGTAACCGGTCGTTGTGTAAACAGGCTTTTAGTTTTGTTTTGATATTGAAGTTTATTTTCAGCACTTTATTTTTTGATAAAGGAGAATGCAGAATAAAATTCTGCCGCATGCCTTCAGCATTATTAATGTATTGAATGGTAATTTCATTGGCAATATATTCTGCCTTATTGTTTACTATTTGCCATTTACCATTACTTACCTGCTTTTTATCAAGATTGAATTTTACTTTCCAGTTGGGAATGATCTTATATTTTATTTTATCGGAATTTTTTAAGGGATCAACATCCTCAAGAGGTATTTGTGTTGTTCTGGGTTCAACAGTAAAGCCTTGCTTAGTATAAAAAAAACGAAGATTTTTTTTTCGGTTGGGTGTACAGTAAGCGTTTAATTTTTCTTGCCATGTAAAATGATATTCACTTTTGCGGATATTTTCCTGTGCAGTAGCCATCCAGTTCTGCGACCATGCTTCAGCTGGTTTTTTTTGGGGATCGAATGGCGTTGATGAAATAGGAATTTTAAATGAAAGGAGGTCAACAGTTTTATCCATGCTTTTGTTCACACAAAAAACATCAGCTGTAGTTTTTTGAGAGAGCGGCATTGCAACAACAGCAACAGCAAGGGCGAGAATCTTGTACATTATATTATTCGTGATAAATAATTAAAATGGCTTTACCCGGATCTTGAAGGAAGTTCGAAGATAAAAAAAGCAGCTGGTATCAGCTGCTTTTTTATAAAACGAATTGAATGATGTTCTACTCGATCAGTTTATAATCTTTGAACAAATTCACTTTAGTATTTTCTGCCTGTTGGCGGTAGGCCGCCCATTTGCCGGTGTAAAAACTATTTATCCTGGCAGTAATATCATTTACAGCTTTCTCTGCATTTTCAACCAACGTTACTACCTGTGCCCCCGGTGCCACCATTTTACTACCAATAGCCTGTTGCGCTGTTTGCAGCGTCGTCATTACGGTTACTTCAAACGGGCTCCTGGTTATACCTTGCTTATCACTTGTCTTCCCGTTGATCAATTCACGGATCGTTTTTATTTCATCCTGCATTTTGGTTGTTGATTTTCTTAACGAGTCTATTTCTTTTCCTTCCATTCCTTTTAATTGGGATTGCATTTTCGTCAGCACTTCTTCACTCTCGGTAAGCTGGTCCATACCTGTAGTTAATTTGTCCCCCGATCTTTTTAACCGGTCATACATATTTCTTTGTGCCAGTTTTATGTCATTGCGGTTGCCTAATCTTGGATCATCTTTTACTGTAACAAAAGTGGAATCAGAAGTTCTTGCAAAAGTCATTACTACTTTATAGGTACCGGGCAGTACAGCAAAACCACCAGGCTCCGGTGCGCCGGGTAGAGGTTTTGGTGATCCAGGTTGACGGAACCCCTTTTCTTCCATACCCCAGTACATTTTATTAAAGCCGGAATCCACAGCCCATCGTAAGGTTCTTATCAATTCATTATTTGAATTGTAGATCTTAACCATGGCGCTATCAGATCTTCTTCCCCCGCCTTGTCCTGATCCGCCACGGCCTGCACCTCTGCCACCGCCTCCCTGCTGAGCAGCAGCGGTGGGTTGTTCGGCAACTGCAACAGGGGGCTTTGCAGCTGTAGTATCCTGCTTTGGCTTATTAATGAAAAAAGAAACCGGCGCACCCCGCCTCCTGTTCTCGCCATCATATAAACCATACGTGCTCCACTCGTACCCGGTTGCTGCCCTGTACTGGGCCTGGTAAACATCCGGCGCAGCAAAAACAGTAACGGGCTTTGTAAATTTCATTCCTTTATTTGCTGCAGCTTTTCTCAATGGCCTGATATCATCCAGCACCCAAAGTGCCCTGCCGAAAGTTGCGATCACCAGGTCGGCCTCACGTTCCTGTATGGCAAGATCGTATGTGGAAACAGAAGGATATCCATTTTTAAATTGTTCAAAAGAATTTCCATTGTCAAAACTTATCCATAAACCACTTTCAGTACCAACAAAAATCAAATTGGGTTCTGCCGGATCCTGTAGAATACATAAAGCATAGCCTTTCACTTTATTCTCATCGATCATCCTTGTCCACGTTTTTCCATAATCCATGGTACGAAATATGTAAGGTTTCATATCGCCACGGCGGTAATCGTTTGCAATAACAAAAGCTTCGCCTGAATTATATACAGATGCTTTTATCTGCGGTATCCAGCAACCAGTTGACATTCCCGGGATCTTCCCTTTAAAATTGGTCCATGTTTTTCCGCCATCTCTTGTCAACTGTACATTGCCATCATCTGTACCGATCCATATTGTTCCTTTTTCTTTTTTTGAAGGCTCAATGGTAAGAATGCAGCCATAGGTTTCTGCACCCGTAATATCCAATGTCAAGCCGCCTGTGTTTTGATATGCAGCGATCTTTACCGTATCGTTTGATGTAAGATCCGGTGAAATGATCTCCCAGTTCACACCCTTATCTTCACTTTTGTGTAAATACTGGCTGCCAAAATAAATTGTTCTTTTATCAAAAGGATCCTGGCCTATTGCCGAGTTCCAGTTAAAACGAAGGCTGATCTTAGGGTCCAGGCCCGGGGGTTTAATGAACCAACCTTCTCCTGTTTTCCAGTTTCTTCTTCCCACACTTCCTCCCTGGCTCATGCTATAAACCCAGCTTGCATCTTCGGGATCTGTCATTACATCAAAACCATCACCACCACCTACATTATTCCAGAAATAATTTTTAATGCCTCCATTTATCCACGTATAGGCAGGTCCCAGCCAGCTTCCATTATCCTGCATACCGCCCATTACGTTGTATGGAATCTCATTATCAACATTCACATGATAAAATTGCCCTGCAGGAAGCTTTTCATCAAACACCCAGTTCTTACCACGGTCTCTTGAAATACCAATACCTCCGTCATTACCTTCAACGATCAGGTTCGGGTCTTCGGGATTGATCCACCAGGCATGATGATCGGGGTGAATACCGGAATAGGGGATCATCGTTGAAAAAGATTTACCCCCGTCTTCACTGAAAGTGATGGTTGAATGCACATCATAGATCCTGTTCTCATTTTTAGGGTCAACATAAATTTCCTGGTAGTAAAAAGGACGATCTGTTATCTGTGCCGCATCACTGTTTACCAGGGTCCATTTAAAACCACCATCATCACTTTTGTACAATCCATTTTTTGTGGCTTCCACTTTTGCATATACCCTGCCTGGCATGCTGCGACTGAAAGCAACACCTATTCTTCCAAGCTGTCCGTCGGGCATTCCATCATCTTTATTTAATTGTTTCCAGTTCTTACCGCCATCAACGGTAATGAACAAACCGCTTCCCTTGCCGCCACTTATTAAATTCCATGGCGTTCTCTTAAACTGCCACATGGCAGCGATCAGTTTGTTGGGATTTGAGGGATCCATGACCAGATCGGCACAACCCGTGGTATCATTTGCATATAAGATCTTATTCCAGGTTTGGCCGCCATCAGTTGTTTTAAAAACACCCCTTTCAGGATGCTCTGCAAATGGATTACCGATTGCTGCGGCATAAACGGTATTGGGGTCTGTGGGATCGATCACTACCCGGTGGATACAGACAGTTTTATCAAGGCCCATTTTCTTCCAGGTCTTACCGGCATCCAAGGTTTTATAAATACCGGCACCCAGGTTAAGCGAATTTCTGGGATTGCCTTCTCCTGTGCCCACCCATACAACAGCAGGATTTGATTGCTGAATGGCAATGGAGCCGATATTGAGAATAGGCTGTTCATCAAAAACCGGCAACCAGGATTGGCCACTGTTCTCCGTCTTCCATACGCCGCCGCTTGCTGAACCCACATACAAAATATTGGGATTGGAAACCACACCATCAATAGTTGTGATACGTCCACTCATTCCGGCCGGCCCAATATTGCGGGGTTTGAAATTTTTAAACTCGTTAAGAGAAACTTTTTGGGCAACTACCGTGGTGCAAAAAGACAGCAGCAATAAACCCAAAACAGGCAGCATAGTTTTTTTCATTGTCGATATTTAGGCAATGAAGATGCAAAAAAAAGGTGAGAGAACAAACTAGAAATGATGAATGGATTGTTCCCGAAACAGAAACAAATACCAGGGATCAATTAATTATGCAGATATTTTCAAATATTTATATTTTATTTACACCACTAAATCTTCTGTTATGAAATTTATACTAATCGTTGTTTTATTCTTTTCTATTGATTCTGCTGCTCAAAAAATTACGACCATTGAAGGCAAGGGTAAAAAATTAATAGTTGCCGATATGACTTTTATGGACCGGATAACCTGGGGTGGTTATGAACTGATCGGCAAACCGGCACAAAGCGAAACAGATGGTGCAGCTAACACCAAAGCTATTGTTGCGGCTGTTGGTAAGAACAGTGGTTACGATGGAAAGATCTATGCAGCCAAGGTTTGTGATACACTTACCCTCGGCGGATATTCCGATTGGTATCTACCCTGCAAAGATGAAACAGATATTATTCATTTGAATTTTGAACAACTAAAATTAGATGAGAAGATGACAATCTGGAGCTCAACGGAAGCAAACGGAACTCAAGCGGTAACAAAATATTTCTACAGTGGGGCCTTTTATAACGTGCCAAAAGTTGACCCTTGTCATTTAGTTTGTGTAAGAAAGAATGATTGATCATTGCTTTTTATCAAACTTCTCTTTGGCGTCTGCAGCTTTTTCAAAGTCAAGTATCACCGAGTTAATACAATAACGCAAGCCGGTTGGCGGCGGCCCATCTTCAAATACATGGCCTAAATGTGCTTTACATTTTCCGCACATGACTTCTGTACGTTTCATACCATAGGCATTATCTGGGGCATAAATAATGCTGCCTTTGCTGATGGGTTCAAAAAAACTTGGCCAGCCGCAATTGCTGTCGAACTTTCCGTTGCTGTTAAATAAAGGATTACCGCAGGCAGCGCAATAATAGGTTCCGCCTTCCTTGTGATCCCAGTATTTTCCGGTAAAAGCCCTTTCTGTCCCTTTTTCACGGGCAATATTATATACATCAGGCGCCAGTATGCTTTTCCATTCCTCGTTACTGATTTCCACTTTGGTAGTATCGGTTTTTGAAAACACCGGGCTTTCTTTTTTTTCAGGTTCCATAGCATTTGTATTAGCTTGTTTAGCCGGCGAATTGGCACAGCTGGATATTAATGAGACAATGATGGATATGTAAATAAGCGGTCGCATATGTTTTAACAAAATTCGGGATAAATAGTTTTTTAATCTACGAAACCTCGAGATTTCAAGTTTTTAAACAGATTAATAATACTGTTAATGAATATTTAAAGTACGATTGCTATATTTGCTATCTTCATAAGGATACCAAAGCATATGTTTAATTTGATCTTATTTGGCCCTCCGGGGAGTGGCAAAGGAACGCAAAGCGAAAAATTGATAGCCAGGTATGGCTTAAAACACCTGAGTACCGGAGATCTTTTGCGTAACGAGATCTGCCGACAAACTCCACTTGGAAAAGAAGCACAGAATTTTATGGATAAGGGCCAACTGGTTCCAGATGAAGTGGTGATCGGCATGATCAGCTCAGCATTGGAAGAAAATCCCGACGCCAAAGGTTTTTTGTTTGATGGATTTCCGAGAACCCCGGCACAGGCCAAAGCTCTGGATGAATTATTAAAATTGAAAAAAGCCCCTATTAAGGCCATGCTGGCTTTGAATGTAAGTGAAGAGGAACTGGTAAAGAGATTATTGAAAAGGGGCGAAACAAGCGGAAGAAGCGATGATAATAATGAAAACGTGATCAGGGCCAGGATAGTTGAATACCATACCAAGACAGCGGTTGTTGCAGATTATTATGAACAGTTCAATAAAGTGGTCATGGTAAAAGGCGAAGGCTCGATAGATGAAATTTTCGAAAGGCTTTGTTCAGAGATCGACAAAAGAGCCTGATAGATCAACAATAAAATATTGAGCGCCCCGATCTTTTGGGGTGCTTTTTTGTTTTACATTGTGCAACTAAATAAAACATCATGGATGAGCAGAAATTACATTTTATAACTAAAGAATATATCCCGTTGCTTAAAAATTTGGCTGGCGATGCGGTGGGCAAATGGGGTAAGATGAATGGCCAGCAAATGGTGGAGCATGCGGCAGCCTTTTTTTATGTATCAACCGAAAAAATAAAATTTGACCTGGTAACACCTCCGGAACACCTGCCAAAATATAAAGAATTTCTGCTGAGTGATAAAGAATTCAGGGAAAACACAAAAGCACCAGTTACTGTAATTGGGGAAGAAGCTTTGCCGTTGCGATATGCAACGATGAATGAAGCACTGCAGAACCTGGAAGGATCGATCAGGTATTTTGAAAATTATTTTAAAGAGAATGAGGCTAAAACAACCATGCACCCAGTCTTTGGAGAATTGAATTATGAGGAATGGGTGTTGTTGCATTATAAGCACATAAGACATCACCTCAGGCAGTTTGAATTAATATAATGAGATCCTGCGCTGTTTACCTGTTTTCTTTTTAGGTTAACTTAGCAGATCAAATTACAAGCAGAAATGAAACTCGAAAACTATATAATCGGCAACTGGATAACAGGCGATGGAGAAGGGCAGCAATTGTATAATGCGGTCACCGGCGAGTCCATTGCTGCTGCCACCACAAAGGGACTTGATTTTAAAAAGATCCTTGAATACGGAAGAACTATTGGTAATCCGGCCCTCCGAAAAATGACCTTTCATGAAAGGGGGAATATGCTGAAGGCTTTAGCTTTACATTTAAGAGAACACCTGGATAAATTTTATACGATCAGTTACAAAACAGGGGCTACAAAAGCAGATAGCTGGGTGGATATTGAAGGCGGCATAGGAAATCTTTTTGCCAATGCATCCCTTCGCAGGAAATTTCCAAACGAAGTTTTTTGTGTTGATGGCGACAGCCATAACCTTAGTCAGCACAATAGTTTTATGGGTACACATATACTGGTACCCAAAGAAGGCGTGGCGGTTCATATTAATGCATTTAATTTCCCGGTATGGGGTATGCTTGAAAAGATCGCAGTTAATTTATTGGCGGGAATGCCCTGCGTGGTTAAGCCCGCAAGCGTTACCAGTTACCTAACCGAAGCCGTTGTAAAAGAAATTATCGCATCAAAGATCTTACCCGAAGGGGCTTTACAATTATTGTGCGGCAGTGCAGGCGATATGCTGGATCATGTTACATCGCAGGATGTAGTAACATTTACAGGCTCGGCATCAACGGGCTTATTGCTAAAATCAAACCCACATATTTTAAGGGAAAGCGTTCCGTTCAATATGGAAGCCGATTCCTTAAATTGTATTGTACTTGGCGAAGATGTAACACCCCGAATGCCCGAGTGGAATATTTTTATAAAAGAAGTAAGAAAAGAAATGACCTTAAAAGCCGGACAACGCTGCACCGGCATACGCAGGATATTTGTTCCCGAAAATAAAATGGAAGAAGTGTGGAAAGAGATCAGTACCTCCCTTTCGCAAACTACGATTGGTAACCCATTGAATGCAACTGTAAGAATGGGTTCGCTGGCAGGACAAAGTCAAAAGTCAGAAGTCAAAATTCAAATTCAAAAACTTTTAGCATCTTCTCAGATAGTGTATGGATCGCTGGATAGTGTAGAAGTTGTTGATGCAGATGCAAACAAGGGGGCTTTCATGTCACCGGTATTATTAATGAACGACAACCCATGGGCTACAGTTCCCGGTTATTCAACAAACCCATCACACGAAGTAGAGGCATTTGGACCAGTCAGCACCATAATGCCATACAAAAAAACAGAAGAGGCCATTAGCCTGAGTAAACTTGGTAAAGGAAGTTTGTGTTCAACAATTGTTACTGCCGATCATAAAATTGCACAGCAATATGTAATTGGTGCAGCCACGCATCATGGAAGAATGCTGGTATTAAATAATGAATGCGCCAAAGAAAGTACGGGGCATGGTTCGCCACTACCTTTACTGGTACATGGCGGCCCGGGCCGTGCTGGTGGCGGCGAAGAGATGGGTGGACTGCGGGGCGTAAAACACTACCTTCAGCGCACGGCCATACAGGGCTCGCCAACAACCATTACCGCCATCACCAATATTTACCAGCAATACGCAGCAGGAAAAGATCCGGGTAAACACCCGTTCACCAAATATTTTGAAGAGCTGGAAATCGGGGACCAGATCATTACTGAAAAAAGAACGATCACATCTGAAGACATCGATAAGTTTGCCGACCTGAGCGGGGATCATTTTTATGCTCATATTAAAACAACTGATTTTGAAGGTACCATGTTTGAGCAGCAGGTGGCGCATGGATATTTTATCATGAGTATTGCTGCAGGTTTGTTTGTTGACAGCTATGAAAAGAACCCGGTGCTGCTGAATTATGGAATAGATGAATTGAGGTTTACCAAACCTGTTTATCCCGGTAGCGAAATTCATATCCGCTTTACCTGTAAACAAAAATTATTAAATGATAAGCGTATTGTTGAAAAACCTGAAGACTTTAAACGGGGCGATGATATTGATAAAGGTATTGTAAAATGGCTGGTGGAGATGATTGATGAAACAGATGAGGTAACCGGTGTTGCAACGATTTTAACCATGGTGGCTAAACAAACACCATAAGATCTATACATTTATAATTGAAAATATATTTATGAGTACTGTAGCATATGTAAAAAGCCATATCGAACATGGCATCAATACCATCGAATTTTATCATCCGCAGAGCAATTCATTACCTGGAAGAATTTTAAAGGAACTTGCTCATGAGATCCATTTTGCAGGAACGCACGAAGAAACCAAAGTGATCATTTTAAAAAGCGGGGGCGATAAAACCTTTTGTTCCGGTGCCAGCTTTGATGAACTGGCGTCGATCACAAATGAAAAAGACGGACTGCAGTTCTTCAGCGGTTTTGCCAATGTGATCAATGCCATGCGCAAATGTCCAAAATTCATCATTGGCCGCATACAGGGCCGTTGTGTTGGTGGCGGTGTTGGACTTGCATCGGCTGTTGATTATGCAATTGCAACAGTAAAAGCTGAAATTAAATTGAGCGAACTGGCTGTTGGTATTGGCCCGTTTGTGGTTGGCCCGGCGGTGGAAAGAAAGATCGGCACAGGCCCTTTTAGTGCGCTGGCCATTGATGCAACAAGCTGGCGCAGCACCGACTGGGCCAAAAAGAAAGGTTTGTTTGCCGAAGTACATGAAAGCATTGAAAATATGGATGAGGCTGTTGATCGCCTGGCAAATACTTTGGCTCATTCTAACCCGGAAGCTATGGCTAAAATGAAAAAAACTTTCTGGTCCGGTACCGAACATTGGGATGACTTATTAAAAGAAAGAGCTGCAATAAGCGGAAAGCTTGTATTGAGCGATTTTACAAAAAAGGCTATTGAAAAATTTAAAACTTCAGTTAAGCAATAGACAGCAAAACAATTGTTTACGCTCTGTCATTTTTTATCTTTTTTCATATATGCTCTTGTTGTTTAAAAAAGGGAGGC
>JBDSXS010000203.1:0-3454 GCA_039926045.1 Ferruginibacter sp. | reverse complement strand
ACGGATCGCCAAAGGGTTTTGCCATGGCGGGTTATGGCGTTACCATATTTTTTTCATTAAGCGGATTTTTAATTACTTATTTATTGCTCGCCGAAAAACAAAAGCAGGAAATAAACATTAAGAATTTTTATTTCAGAAGAATATTGAGGATATGGCCATTGTATTATTTATACCTGGCCGCCGTGCTTGTTGTAATTTTTTATTTTGGGTTCAGGTTCAACGGGTCTGTACTTTTGGCCTATATCTTTTTTGCTGCCAATTTTCCTTTTATACTCGAGAACATCCCACACATTGCAGAAACCACTTTGCCATTTCTTCGCCACTACTGGTCCCTGGGGGTTGAAGAGCAGTATTATTTATTCTGGCCCTGGGTTGTAAAAAAAATCAAGAACAGGCTTGCCCTTTTTGTCATTTCGTTCATCATTGTTTTTAACATACTGAAATTTGCTTTTCATTTTTTATTACCACAATCGATCGTCGCTGCCTGTTTCAATGTTATCCGTTTTGATTGTATGCTGATAGGCAGTCTTGGAGCGATCTTTTATTTTACCAGGCAGTCATTATTTTTAAAAATATTCTCTTCAAAAATTACACAGGCTTTTGCCTGGTTGATCGTATTGCTTTTATTACTGAATGTATTTCATGTGGCATCGATCATTGATCATGAAATTGTAAGTGTGGTGACGTTAATGCTCATCATCGGGCAGATCACAGTTAAAAACAGGCTTATCAACCTGGATAACAGGGTTTGTGATTTTCTTGGTAAGATATCATATGGCATGTATGTCATTCACCCGCTGATCATTTTCTTTGCAGCCAAATTACTTAAAGGACTATATCTCCCTTCTTTATTAAAATACAGTTTGGTTTATACATTTGTAACAGGAGCAACCATTTTGATCTCCTGGGTTTCTTATGAATACTTTGAAAAAAGATTTTTACGGATCAAAATGAAATATACAACCGTAGCAAGTTCAAATACAAGAAGCAAATAAAAAAGAGCCTGTCTCAAAAGCAAAAAAAATAACCGCAGAGGCGCAAAGACGCAGAGTTTTCAGTTGAAATAAACATGTTTTCTCTGCGTCTTTGCGCCTCCGCGGTTAAAAAGAATTTTTATTGTTTTTTAGGATCTACAGGTTTACCCGAAAGATATTTATCAAAGAATTTATCCATTGCTTTATAAAAATCCAGGCGATTATTTTCGTTGGCAAAGCCATGGCCCTCATCATTTTTTACCATATAATCTACTGCCACTCCCCTTTTCTTTAATGCCTCTACCATCTGGTCGCTTTCTGCTTTATTAACACGTGGATCGTTAGCTCCCTGTGCAACAAACAATGGAGTTTTTATATTACCAGCGTGTAAAACAGGAGATGCTGCTGCCAGCAATGCGCTGTCTTTTACCGGATCGCCAACCATTTCATAGAACATGGCTTTATAAGGTTCCCAGTAAGGTGGTATGGTTTTCATAAAAGTGAACATATTGGCTACGCCAACATAGTCAACTGCACAGGCATACAGGTCGGGAGTAAAAGTAACACCAGCCAGTGTTGCATAGCCGCCATAACTGCCGCCATAAATAGCCACACGTTTGGCGTCGGCAATACCTTCTTTGATCAACCAATTCACTCCATCAGTAATATCATCCTGCATGGTCTTGCCCCATTGCTTCTGGCTCTTTAACCAAAATTCTTTTCCGTAACCGGTAGAGCCACGGAAATTCATTTGCAGAACGGCATAACCCCTGTTGGCAAACATTTGTGCCTCATTATTATATCCCCAATCATCCCTTGCCCATGGACCGCCATGCGGATTAATTACCACCGGTAAATTTTTAGCTTCGTAGCCTTTGGGTAAAGTAAGGTACCCATGAATGGTTAAACCGTCCCTTGATTTGTATTCAACAGGTTTCATAGTTGCCATATTCTCCTCTTTCAGCCATGGGAATGCATCTGCCAGGAATTTGGTATCCCCGGTTTTCTTATCATAGAAATAATATTTAGCCGCTACTTTATCATTGCCTGTCCAAACCACAAACTTATCCTCAGCATTATTATTTCCATAAATGCCGATCTCGTAACCCTTGAATTTATCTCCCATTTTTTTGTACTCTGCCTCTGTTTCATTATCTAAAAAATGATGTTCTGCTTTCCAGGAAGTGAAATTTACCATTGTCAGCACTTTTCTTTTTTCCGAATAACTCAACCCATCCACATCGTATTCGGGATTACTGTAAATTTCCTTTACTTCTTTATGGCTGGCAAGATCATATTCCACGATCGCTGTTTTATCCCTGCCGATATTACTGGATACATACACGTTCTTATTATCGAAAGTGAAGAACTGAATGGCAAACTGATCTTTATAAGTTGTTGTAAAAAAGGAATCGAATGGAGCTGCTTCAGTTGCACGCTGGTAGTAAGTGGTATTTACACCATCTGTTTTAGAGGCGATCCTGATGATGCCTGTATGATCGGTGAACCAACTATCGTAGTTCTTATCATTTTGATACAATACTTTCAATTCGCCGGTCTCTATATTGATGCTGTAAGGATCAAAATACTTTGCATCTCTTTTATTCATGCCTATCATCATTTCTTTTTCCTTACCGGCAATATCACGCCAGGCATCCAGTATCTCTGTTCTTACTTTTGGAAAAGGCGTTAAGGCTTTAAGGTCTTTGCCGTCACTGCCAACAGAGAACATCTGGAAATTCTCATCCCCACCTACATCCTGCAGGTAAATAATGCGGTTGCCCTTCCATTGATAACGATACACATTCCTGGCCGTATCATTGGTTACGGGGATAGCTGTACTGTCTGAAACCTTTCTTACAAACACGTTGGTGTGACCGTTGTGTGGACTCAGGTAAGAAATATATTCACCATCGGGTGAAATACGCCAGCTGAATTTTTCGGGGTTCTTAAAGAAATCCTCAACGGCTATCCTTGGGGCTTTCTCCTCAGGTTTGGTACCACATGCTGCAAAAAGCAGGGGCATGGCAGCCAGTAATACAAAGAATGGTTTGCACAATAACTTCATCATAATTAGTTAGTTTAAAAAATAAATAATAAAAGAATTGATAAAAGATTGTGGAGGTCAGTTGTTAAGGTGCATCAAGATAATGTCTTTTATATCAAAACCAAAATCCTTTGGGAATGGGATGTATAATATTTTGTTAAACGCTCTCCTACACCGGGCATGTACGATCTTACTTTAATAAATGAGGACGTTCCTTGTAAACCTTCCACACAAACTCGCCAAAGAGTGTATTGGCCCAGGCAAACCATTTACGGGTAAATTTTGTGGCATCGTCTTTATGAAATGATTCATGCATGAAACCGGTACCGGCATGAGTACGCTGCAACATATCCAGGCACATTTTTATTTCTTTGTCATCAGTACTGGTCAACCCACGCATAATGATACTCATTGGCCATATATAATCCATCCC
>JBDSXS010000202.1:0-10045 GCA_039926045.1 Ferruginibacter sp. | reverse complement strand
TTTTTTTGTCCACCAGCTTAACAACCGGTGAAGGGTTGAACACATTTCCGGTACCCCAATATTTTTCACTATCACTGTTGAAAAGTTCGGTCCACGTTGACTTTCCTTTGATCTTGATCTTCCAGTTTCGCCTCACTACAGGTGTCATATTTAATATGATCAATATGTCATTTTTTTTATTTTTTCCTTTCCGTAAATAGGCAATAATTGACTCCTGCCGGTGGTCAAGGTCAACCCATTCAAAACCTTTGCTGTTGAACTGCAGTTCATGCAGGGCGGGTTCATTCCGGTATATATGATTAAGATCTTTTACACAATCCTGCATTTGCTTATGATTATCGAATTTCAGTAATTCCCAATCCAGTTCGGTCTTGTAATTCCATTCAGTGGTTTGAGCAAACTCATTGCCCATAAATAAAAGTTTAGCACCCGGATGGGTAAACATGTATGTGTAGATCAGGCGCAGGGTAGCAAATTTCTGCCACTCATCGCCGGGCAATTTATAAACCATGGGGCTCTTGCCATGCACCACTTCATCATGGCTAAAGGGCAACATAAAATTTTCGTCGTAATAGTACATCATGCTGAACGAAAATTTATTCTGGTGAAACTGCCGCATCAACGGGTCCATTTTAAAATAATCAAGCGTGTCATGCATCCAGCCCATCATCCATTTCATGCCAAAACCAAGTCCTCCTTCTGTTGTGGGTTTGGATATTTTTGGCCAGTCACTGGCTTCCTCGGCGATGGTTTGTATGTCGGGAAAATCACGGTAAACCGTTTCGTTGAACTGCTTGATGAATTCAATAGCTTCCAGGTTACCGTTACCGCCAAATTTATTGGGTGCCCACTCTCCTTCCTTGCGGGAATAATCGAGCCTGAGTACCGAATTCACCGCATCAACCCTGATGCCATCCACATGAAACTGGTCGAGCCAGAACCTGGCACTACTTATTAAAAAAGACCGCACCTCTCCTCTTTCATAATTAAAAATGTAGCTGTTCCAGTCAGGATGATAGCCTTTTGTCATATCGCTGTATTCATAAGTATGCGTTCCATCAAACATGAACAAACCATGGGCATCATAAGGAAAATGAGAAGGTACCCAATCCAGTATCACACCGATATCTTCCTGGTGAAAAGCATCAAACAGGTCTCTTAGATCATCGGGTGTACCAAAACGTGAGGTAGCTGCAAAATAACCTGTCCCCTGGTAGCCCCAGCTACCATCAAACGGGAATTCCATTACAGGCATTAACTCTACATGTGTAAAGCCCATCTTTTTTACATAAGGCACCAGGTGTTCTTTAAGTTGCACGTAACTGTTGAAACTTTCTTCATCAGTCTTAACCGGGCGCATCCAGCTTCCCAAATGCACTTCATAAACGCTCCAGGGAGCATCCAGGGCATTGTGCTTTTTCCTTTTCTTCATCCAGGCAGCATCTTTCCACAGGTGTTCGGTTTGCCAGCTTATCGATGCTGTACCGGGCCTCAGTTCGCAATACTGGCCATACGGATCTGTTTTTTTTGTTATAGCACCTTTAAATCCTTTGATATGATACTTATATGTTTCGCCTTTTTTAAAATTTGGTATAAAGCCTTCCCAGATACCTGATTTATCAAGCCTCACAAAAAGTGGATGTAGTTGTTCTTTCCACCCGTTGAACTCACCAATAACTGAAACTTTAGTAGCATTAGGCGCCCATACAGCAAAATAAAACCCTGCTGTGTTCAATACATTCAAATAATGGCTGCCAAATTTTTTATAGCCATTATAAAAAGTACCGTTCTTAAAATTTGTGAGGTCTTCTTCTGTGAAAAGCGAATAATTCCATACGGGCTTTTTGCTGTCAATAAAATGTTCCTCCTCGTATTTCAAAACCGGCGTGGCTGGTAATCCAGGTTCTTTTGCTTTTACCGACTGTATCTTAGATGTTGCCATTTGTAGAATTGCATTTTGAATAGCCCTGCTAAATATTGAATTTCGTTTTAACATAAATTTACGAAGACTGTCTTTGTTATTTAGAATTAAAATATTCATCTTTAACTAAGATCTTAGTTTAAGACTGTTTAACCCAACCCTTAAAGTATAAAGTATATGCCAAAATTACTTGCCCTGTGTATCATGGTGCTTTGCTGTACCGTAAAAACACAAGCACAAACCATTTCTGTTTCCGGGTCTGTTGAAGATACCATTCAAAACAAGGGCGTATCCAACGCAGTAGTGGCTTTACTTTCGGTAAAGGATTCAATACTGTACAAATTTACCAGGACCGATGTAGCCGGTAAATATTCATTTAAAAACATTGCAGCCGGTAATTACGTGGTAATGACAACGCATCCCTATTTTGCGGATATTGTTTTAAACCTTGACCTGAAAGATGAACAAACAATAATTCCCAACATAGCGCTCACTTCAAAGAGCCGGTTATTGGCAGAAGTGATCATTAAGTCAGGCTCGCCAATAAAGATCAAAGGTGATACAACCGTTTATACGGCCGATAGTTTTAAAGTAAGGGCCGGGGCCAATGTAGAAGAGTTATTACGAAAGTTGCCGGGCATACAGGTTGATAAGGACGGAAAGATCACGGCCATGGGCGAACAGGTAAAAAAAGTGTTGGTTGACGGGGAAGAGTTTTTTGGCGACGACCCGGGTATCGCTACAAAAAACTTACGGGCAGATATCGTGAAGGAAGTGGAAGTATTTGATAAAAAAAGTGACCAGGCGGCTTTTACGGGCATTGATGATGGCGTTAAGGATAAAACGATAAACCTTAAATTAAAGGACAATGCCAAGAAAGGCTATTTTGGTAAAGTTGAGGTTGGTACCGATTTTAAAAACTATTATAACAACAGTGTTATGGCCAATGCCTTTAAAGGCAAAAGAAAGCTGGCAGCTTATGGCATCATGAGCAATACAGGGCAAACCAATTTAGACTGGCAAGATCAGAATAATTACGGCGGTGGAATGGGCGATAATATGGTGATGCAGGATAATGGGGATGTTTATATTACAGGCGGTGGCGACGGCGATAATTATTACGGCGGCCGTAACGGCATTCCTCAAAACTGGAATGGCGGATTCCATTACAGCAACAAATTCAATAACAGTAAACAGATATTGAACACGGGTTATAAAGTTTCAAAAGTGAACAGCCCCAGCGGGGAAAGAACCTACACAACCAATTTTGTCGGCGATTCATCTTATTCTTCCAGTAAAATATCAAATGGATTTTCCTCAAAACTGAAACAAAGCCTTAATGTTAGTTTTGAGACCAATATTGATTCTGCAAATTCACTGAAGTTTACATCCAGGGGAAATCTAAACAATACCAGGTCGAACAGCAATTATGAACTGGAATCATTAAATGCAAAATCCCATTTAATAAATACCAATAATTCCAGGACAAACAGTACATTGGATAATACGGCCCTGAACAGTACATTGCTGTGGAAACATAAATTTAAAAAGCTGGCCCGTACCTTAACGGTAAGTACAAATTATAACCTCAGTAATTCAAATACGGACAGTTATCTCTATTCAAATTTTAATCTTTACGAAGATGGCGTTCCTTTGAGTAAGGATACCACCGACCAGGAAAATAAAAGGGAGAATAAGGCAAATACATTTGCTACAACAGTAACTTATACCGAACCGCTTGCAAAGGACCTTTTCCTCTCTTTTAATTATACATTCAGCAGTGCTACTTCAACCAA
This sequence comes from Ferruginibacter sp., assembly GCA_039926045.1. Classification (GTDB taxonomy): domain Bacteria; phylum Bacteroidota; class Bacteroidia; order Chitinophagales; family Chitinophagaceae; genus Ferruginibacter. The sequence continues at coordinate 6,328 of JBDSXS010000202.1, read as the reverse complement.
CGACAGGTTTACTTATGAAAAAGATCTCAATCAAAAATATACACAGCGGATTGACTCCCTGAGTAATTCATATTTATTCAAACAGGTCAATAACAAACCAGGTGTCAGCTTCAGGGTGGTAAAAAAGAAATATAACTATAGTTTTGGGACTTCTGTTTCTTTTAATAGTTTTAAACAGGATAACCGCACCACCCATACTTTGCGGAAGTATAATTTCACTAACTTCTTCCCATCTGCATCATTTTATAAAAAACTAAATGGTTATAGTGGTATCCGGGCAAATTATAATGGATCTTCAAATGCACCCACCCTCGACCAGTTGCAACCCATTATTGACAATTCTGATCAGATAAACCAACGTGTAGGCAATCCCGACCTGGATCAATCTTTCAGGCATTCAATAAATTTTAATTATAATTCCTACAATGTGTTAAAAGAAAGAGGCATGTGGGCGGGCATTTGGGGGGCGCTAACGCAAAATGCATTCGTAAATGAAACTACGATCTACAATGGCGGCAGGACTGTTTACCGGACGGTAAATGCAGATGGGAATTATAACTTCGGTTTATATTCCGATTATAATTTTAAATGGAAGAAGCCGAATATCCGAATCTCATTTGGGCCTAATGCAAATGTTTCCAGGAGTGTTTCCTATGTAAAAACCGAGCCGTCATTTATTACCCAAAGAGCAGTGAATACCAATACAAGCTATGGCTTCAATTTTAGGATAAGCAAACAAAAAGAAAAGAAATATGATATTTCACTAAACCCAGCAATAAGCTGGGTCAATGCAAAAAACTCAATTAACAGCGGAGCTTCTGCCAAATACTGGCAGCTTAACTTGAGGACCGATGTGGAAATAACATTCCTGAAAAAGTTCAGGTTTGAAACAGATCTTAATTTCAATGCCAAAAAAGCTGAGCCCCGTTTTCCTACAAAAAATAAGTATACTTTATGGAATGCTTCTTTAAAACGCTATATCTACAAAGAACTCCTGGAAGCGTCTTTTTCGGTAAATGATATTTTAAATGAGAACAGGGGATATGACAGGACCTTTAATGACTACCGGTACACAGAAACATATTACACTACATTAAAACGTTTTTGGATGGTTACATTAACCTGGAATTTTGCTAAAAAAGGTACTAGTAAACCACAATCTGATTTTTAATTTGATAAAAAGATTTTATGAAATACATACTCTTAATAATTGTTGGTCTTCCCTTTCAAACCTTACAGGCACAGGTATTTGTTGACAAAGGGATGATAGAATACGAAGTAAAACTGAATAACCACAAGGCCATTGGCGAAGGCACCTGGGCCGAAATGTTTAAAGATAAAATTCCAAAATTATCGACCAGTTATTACCAGCTTGTCTTTACTGCGGATAAAAGTATTTACCAGTTTAACCGAAAAGATGAAAAGACAAAAATGCCATGGGGTAATGACGGGGAAGATAATATCTGGTATAATGATTATGTACATGAAAGTTTTGTTCAGCAAAAATCAGTCTTTGGAGATACCTATATCTTAACGGACAGCCTTATTAAAATCGACTGGAAAGTAACTAATGAAAACCGTATGATAGCGGGGTTTAACTGCCGCAAAGCAGTAGGTAAATTATTTGACAGTGTATATGTGTTTGCATTTTATACTGATGAAATTACGGTAAGTGGCGGCCCCATGGGTTTACATGGTTTACCGGGTATGATCCTGGGTGTTACCATTCCCCGCATGTTTTGCAGTTGGGTAGCTAACACCGTGCAGGTGAACGGCGTTAATTACAGTACCATAAATCCTCCTTTAAAAGGGAAAAAGAAAAAAGCAAAAGAATTACAGGAGACTGCTGTAAAAGTTAGTAAAGACTGGGGAAGCTGGGGCCAACAGGCGGTATGGAATATATTTTTGTAGCTAACAATGAACTGCACCCATAGTGTATCTCGCCCTTTCAGGGCTAAGTTTATCGTGTTTTTTCGATGGGCTATACCCATCGTGAGTCTATGATGCCCTTTCAGGGCTACGTTTACCTATGATTTTTTTGACTGGGTTTAGGGTTACTGCCCTGAAAGGGCATAATATAAGAACGTCCCGTGCAGCGGGACGACAGACTAAACCATTATACCCAGCCCTGAAAGGGCGACATACTTAATCCCACACATATCTTTCATCATATTCTACATTATATTTTTTTAGAAATTCCCTGTATTCATCCTGAAACGTTTTCTTGCTGTGGTGCTCGTGCTGGTTGGCTATGTATGCAATCACCCTATCAATTTCCGATGGGTTAACAGAGAAAGCTCCATAACCATCCTGCCAATAAAAAATTTTCAGTAATTTGTCTTTTGTTTTCATCCACTTTGATGAATGTGATTTTACTTCTTCCAATAATTTCATCAACGCAATCTTTTTTGATAACATACAGAGTATATGAATATGATCTGTTTAACCACCCACTTTTATAGGCTGGCAGTCTAAATTTTTACAAATACCTCCCAAATAGCTATGGAGTTCATGCTCATATTGTGTAAGAATGATTGGTTGACGATGTTTTGTGCTAAAAACAAGGTGGATGTAATTTTTTACCAGTGATTGTCCCATGGCTATTTAAATTACGCCCTTTCAGGGCTGAGATTACCGATGTCCTCTTTTCAATGGGCTATGCCCATCAATTATCAGGTTGAGTCCTTTCAGGGTTGTTTGTTGTTTATTATATCACAAACCCATCCGGTAGTATTGCCCTTTTTTTAATGACCACTATGCCATCTTTGACGGTATATAAAGAGTGGTCGGTATCTTCCAGATGAGCTCCGCCGGTAATGCTTACGTTGTTCCCTATGCGGCAGTCCTTATCTACAATAGCGTTCTCAATTTTACAATGCTCCCCTATTCCAAGTTTTGGAATTCCCCTTACCAGTGAATGGGCCATTTCCGGGATAGTTTCATAGTAATCGCTGCCCATGATATAAGAACTAATGATCTCGGTACCTTTTCCAATCCTGGTCCTGATACCTATTACACTGCTCACAATTTTTGATGCATCAATAATTGATCCTTCGGCTAAAATACTGTGTTCGATAAGTGTACTGCCTATTTTCATGGGTGGCAACATTCGGGCACGGCTGAAGATGGCCCTGGTATCATCAAACAAATTAAATGGCGGTATTTCAAGTGTTAAGGCCAGGTTGGCTTCATAAAATGAATATATATTTCCAATGTCAGTCCAATAACCATCATATTGAAAACTCACTACTTTTTGTGCATGTATAGAAGCCGGGATTATTTCTTTACCAAAATCTGTTGCATCTATTTTATCCTTTAGTAACTGATCAAATAAAAATTTACGGTTAAAGATATAAATGCCCATCGAAGCAAGATACTTGCGTCCCTGTGCTTTCATCTCATCTCCTGTATCACTTTCCCATAGCGGTAATAATTCTTTAGCCGGCTTTTCTATAAATGATGTTATGATATCTTCGGCATCTGATTTTAAAATTCCAAACTCCGGCGCTTCCCTATCGGCAACAGGAATGGTTGCAATGGAAATATCCGCTCCCTTATCAATATGATTTTGAAACATCTCCCTGAAATCCATCTGGTATAACTGGTCGCCGCTTAAGATCAATACATATTCAAAGTCATTGTTCTGAATATGTTTTAAGGATTGCCTCACTGCATCAGCCGTTCCCTGGAACCAGCCTGGGCTATCGGGTGTTTGTTCTGCGGCCAGAATATCTACAAAACCGCTGCTGAAAGCACTGAACTGGTAAGCGTTTTTGATATGCTTGTTTAAAGAAGCAGAATTATATTGTGTTAATACAAACATCCGGTTGATGTTTGAGTTGATACAATTGGAAATGGGAATATCAACCAGGCGGTATTTACCGCCAATGGGCACAGCCGGTTTACTGCGGGCTGATGTTAAAGGATACAAACGGCTGCCAGCACCACCTCCAAGGATCACGGCTACTAATGCTTTACTTATCATGTGGCTTTATTTAAGTTGAGTGGACGTATACAAGTTAATATATTTTTCTGCACTTTTTTCCCAGCTGTTGTCGATCTGCATGATCTGTTTTCTTATCTCTGTCATCTTTTCTTTATCAGCATACAATTCAACCGCCCGGTGAACCGAGTAGGTAATATCCCACACGTTGGCATAATTGAAACGGATACCGTAACCCTGCCCGACTGTGTCATTCAGGCCGGCATCCGGTTCTCCAATATCAATGACCGTATCTTTTAAACCACCGGTACTTCTAACAATGGGAATGGTACCATAACGCAATGCATACATCTGGTTCAGGCCGCAGGGCTCTACCCTGCTGGGCATTAAAATAAAATCGGCACCGGCATACATCTGGTGCGATAATTTTTCATTATAACCGATCTTTGAATTATAAAAGCCGGCAAAATTTACGTTTAAATAAGTCAACTGATCTTCCACTTTTTTATCCCCGCTTCCCAGGATCAAAAAATTCATTTTGTTTCCCAACTGGCTGATCGAATCTGTAATGGCCTGTGGTAAAAGATCTGCTGCTTTCTCACCAACCAGGCGGCCGATAAAAATAAGTAAGGGCAGTTTTACATCCAGCTTAAAATCCTTACAGAGTTTTTTCTTGTTCAGTTGTTTACCTGCTGCAGCATCCTTTACTGAATAATTATCCAGGATATAGGTGTCGGTCTCGGGATCCCAAACAACGGTATCAATACCATTTAAGATACCACTGCATTTTGCCTGTTCCTGCACAAATAATTGTTCGATCCCATTGGCATTTTCTGTAAGCTCTTCCATATAACTCGGACTTACTGTTGTAACCCTGTCGGCACATTTTACGGCACATGCCAGCGGGTTTATCATATTATCCCAATCCAGCAGGCCCCATTGCCAGGTATCCCATGCGGGGATGTAGTTGCTGTTATCCCAACTCATCCATCCCTGGTATTGTGCATTGTGAATGGTTAAAATGGTTGGTATTGCCGCCAAATGACGATAATCAAAACAATTGCGCATCATGAATGGGATAAGGCCCGTATGATGATCGTGCACATGTATAGCATCAGGTCTGTGTTCCCAATGCCCAACCCAATCTACCACGGCGATCTGGAATGCAGTGAAGCGCTCGGTATCATCATCATATCCGTATACATTCTCCCGGTCGAGTAATCCATATATGTCAACACAGTACAAATCAAAATCAAGTTTATTCGTTTTTTCCTTGATGATGGTATAATCAAAATGAGAATCGCCCATGGCGATATTGCCCTTATGTTCTACTGTCCATTCATTTTCGTACAGGAATTTAGTGCGGTGCATGGGCACCACCACTTTGGCGATATGGCCAAGCTGCTGCTGGTATTTGGGCAGGCTGCCTACCACATCGGCCAGGCCGCCAACCTTTGCATAAGGGTAACATTCTGCACTAACATGTAAAATTTCCATTCAATGGTTTTATTGCTGTTCAATTTACCAATCATTTTGCTGTTAACCAATTTGCAATGAAAATTTTTCGCAATGATTATTTTATTCTATTTTCAACTACTTAAAAAATAACGATATGCCAACTGAACAAAATGATCTGATAACTCCAATTGCAAATCAATCTTTAAAAGAAACCAATTACAGCGCTTTGAGCACCCTGGTTACTGTGTTTTTCTTTTGGGGATTTATTGCTGCAGGAAACAGTGTCTTCATTCCCTTCTGTAAACATTATTTTCATTTAGACCAGTTTCAAAGCCAGTTGATAGACTTTGCTTTTTATACTGCTTATTTCGTTGGTGCCCTTGCATTGTTTGCGTATGGCGCTTTTGGCGGTAAAGACCTGGTAGGTAAATGGGGTTATAAAAAAAGTATTGTGTACGGATTACTCTTCTCGGCCCTCGGTGCTGCGGCTATGATCATCGCTGTAAATGCCAATACTTTTGCCGGGATGCTGGTGGGTTTTTTTATAGTTGCATTGGGATTCTCCTTACAACAAACTGCCGCACAACCATTTTCCATTTCACTGGGTGATCCCGCTACAGGAGCCAGCCGTGTGACCCTCGGTGGTGCGATCAATTCCTTTGGTACTACCATTGGACCCATCTTTGTTGCACTGGCATTGTTTGGTACGACAGCAGCTATCACAGATGAAAAAATTGCGGCTTTAAGTTTGAGTAAAGTGATCATTTTGTATACCTGTGTGGGCGCATTGTTCATAGCTGCTGCGGCTCTTTTCTATTTTTCTAAAAGAGTTCCTGCGGGTATCATGGAAGAGAAGACAGAAAAAGCCAATAAGGCATTATATATGTTATTGATCATGGCGGGATTGCTGTTCATGATGTTCGTTCC
>JBDSXS010000201.1:0-11355 GCA_039926045.1 Ferruginibacter sp. | reverse complement strand
GTTCCAAAAGGTGTGCTGATACCCCGGTTAAGAACAATAGAACGAACAGCCATTTACGCTCCGGCTAACGGGTTATTAGTGTACGATATTAATACAACCAGTTTTTGGTATTGTACATTTGGCGTTTGGAAAGAGATTCCTACCACAGGTACTCAATTTCCACCATCGGGTATTGCCTCCGGCGATTTGTCGGGTAGTTATCCATCCCCAACCGTGTCTAAAATTCAAAACCTTTCGTTATCAACAAATTTTCCATTCGATTATCAAATACTAAAATGGCATCCCTTAAATAATCAGTGGCAGGCTATGAACGATTCCCTGTTTCTCCCATACAATGTCGTGTTTGGCAGCCCAACAAAATTATTTGGCATTACTAATGCCAATACAACACCTGGAGCCACCGCAATATATGGTAAAAGTGGAAATGCCGGAAGCGGCATTACACCTGCCGGTACTTCAGGAGTTTGGGGCGATAATTCAACGGGTGTGGGCGTAGTGGGTACAAGTAATACCGGCGTTGGCACTTATGGTTTTTCTTTTCAGAATAATGGAGTATATGGTTACACAACCAATAATGCATTTGCCGGTGTGTATGGTTCACATGCAAACAATGGTGCCGGTGTTATGGGTGAAGTGAGCAGCAGTGGAATTGGTTTGTATGGAAAAGCCACAGGTGTATCTGGCAAAGCCGGTTTTTTTGAAAGCAACAATTCATCTAATGCCGATACAGTATTAGTTATTAAAAATGCGGGTTTTGGAATTACCGGCCAGTTTATCAATACCAATGCCAGCAATGGCAACTCCGTAATTGGGGTAACCACTAATGCAATTGGGGATGGTATTTATGCAGAACTTAACAACACCAATAACACTGCTAATGCTGCATTCAGGGGAATAAACAACAGTCTTGGCGGTTATGCTGTGTATGGCGAAAGTGCCCTGGGTAGATCAGGATTTTTTTATAACTCGGGAGCTACCAATAATAGTTATGTGCTTGATGCTAAAACCGCCGGACTTGCATCTGCTGGAAATTTTACAATTGCTAACGGCAGTAATACAAATTCAATTTTGCAGGGAACATCAAGCGGTACAGGTGGGGGATTGAGTTTATCATTAACAAATGCGGCAGCAACGGGTATTGGAATTAATCTTTCTCACAACGGAACTGGTAACGGCATTGTTGCAACGGTAAAAAAAGGAAAGGCTGCTGTTTTTTTAAATACAGATGCAACAAATAGTCTGTCAGTAATGGATGTTACTAATATAGGTACTGATAAAGCAGCGAATTTTGTTACCAACAATGCAACCAACAGTAGTGCTGTTGTAAATATCAATACCAATGGAACAGGCCGCAGTTTACAGTCAACTATTTCAAATGCTTCCAGTAATGCTGCAGCAATTTATGCCAGTAGTTCCGGTGCAAACGGCATACAGGGCTATGCTTTCACTACGGGGGTATTAGGACAATCAACATCCTTAACCGGTGGCATTGGTATATTAGGACAATCTTCTTTAAACAGTGCAGATGGCATTGGTGTTAAAGGAATTTCTTACAGTACAAATTTGATAAATGGTGCTGTAACCGGAATTAATTTAGGAAATGGCAACGGAGTTTATGGAGAGTCCTCAGGAATAAATGGTGTAGGTGTATATGGTAAAACAACCACTGGTATAGTTGGAGTCTACGGAGAAACCACTGCTGCTAATAGCCATGCTGTCTATGGAATTGCAAGCGGCCTTGATGCTGTTGGTATTTTTGGAGATGCAGGTCAGTATAATTCGCTTTCAACGGCTGCCGAATTCAGGAATGCGAATACCGCAAATTACAAAGACGTGGTTAAAATTACCAACAACGGTACAGGCGATGATCTGTATATTACTAATTTTAATGCTTCGAATGCCAATCCAATGATTCATTTAAGAAATACAGGTACCGGTCATTTTTTACTATTGGAAGACGAAAATGGTATTGACAAGTTTTCAGTGTCAAAATCAGGAAATATAAAAACTGCAGGAACCCTTACCGTAAAAGATAATAAAGGAATAGTAAGGAATTCTTCCGCAACACAATTAAGGGTTGAAACACTTAATGCCAACTTTAGTGGAAGTTCTAATATCAATTCACTCGGTTCTGCTACAGTAACGGTAACATTTGGCACTGCCTTTTCTGCCATCCCTTCTGTTTATGTAGGCAATATTATTACCGACGGCAATGCTTCTTTCATGGTTACTATGATTAAAAATGTAACCACTTCAGGATGCGATTTAATTATCAGAAATACAACCGGCCAGACTATTACGCTCAGCAACAGTACGTGGAAAATTATTGCCATAGGGGCTGAGTAAATAAAAAACTGATCCATTTTGAGTAATATGCAGGATTGCTTAGCCGTTTAATCGGCAGGAGCTGCCGCAGAATAATATGCTGCTTATAAATGTGGTTTTGCTGCCCTGGTTTAAAACTGAATTTTTATATTTGTAACTGTTATGTCACAGTATTTATCAGTATATAAAATGTGGATGAGATGTATAGGCATAAGCCTCTTCTTCTGGTGCAGCTCATCTTATTCGCAAACCCCAAAGCGGCAATCAAATATTCTTTTTTACCAACTAACTACTGCCGAAGGGCTTTCTGATAATTATATCAATGATCTGACAGTAGATAAAAACGGGGTGCTGTGGATAGCAACCGGCGAAGGGTTGAACTCATTTAACGGAAAAAATGTTGCAAAATTTTTTAAAGAAGAATATCCACAACTTCAAAGTGATAATATAGGTCAGGTAGTTTGTGACGATAATAACCGGATATGGGTTTTATCAGCAGATGGAAATGTTACCATCATAGATGAGGAGCGCCGCTTTCACCACATCGGGCTTTATAAAAACAATAAGTTTATAAAAACAAGGCGCATACTGCAAACCAGGTCAGGGAAAATTATTTTATTTACAAGAGATAATCACTTTGGTCTTGATGAAAAGATCACATTATTGAAAAAAGATTCGCTTACAGCAGGAGATTTTTCCACTTTCTCTGTAAGCGGATTTAGTGCGATTCAGCCAGGAGAGTTTACCCGGGTTGAACCGTTTGATGAAGACAGTTATTTATTCACCACAGACAGTTTTTTTTACAAAGTAAATTATACAACCAGGGCATTGGAGAAAAAATTTGATATTCACAACAGTCGTATTTTAACAAAATGGGGCCGTAATGAAATGCTGGTTTATAATAAAACCACCTCCCTGGTGGAAGCTGTTGATTTATCTACTCTTCAAAGAACATTTCCATTTGACCATATACCCGACCAGTTTGGAAATTTTTTGACAGCAAGAATTAATGATGTAAAAAAAATAAATGAGCAGGAGTATTTGCTTACTACCCGCAAACAGGGGATTTATATTTTCAATACCGCCACACACACTTTATTTAACCAGCGCCACGTTGCGGCCGACCCTACCACCATCGTTAACAACGTACCCACGGTGATTGCGGTTGATAATACAGGCTGGGTTTTTTTGGGCGCCACGCCCAATGGCATAAGCTATTTTAAAAGTAATGCGGTCATCGGGCAGCAAACCATTTTCCTGGATACAAAGGGAAACAGCTACGATGGATATATAAACAAAATTACTTCAAGAGACAATGATACCTATTATATCGCTACGTCCAGTAATTTGCTGCAGTGGAAACGGAGCACCAACAGCACTGATTTTTTAAACTACGCAACCATTGACGGAAAGCCGCTTATGAATAACGAGGGCATCAGTTTTGTTACGTTCGATAAATTAAACCGGCTTTGGGTTGCTACCGGAAGCAAAGGCATCATTATCCTTGATGAAAATAAAAAATTGCTGAAGCGTTTGCAATACGATTCTACCGGTGCAAACAGCATACCACCAAAACTTATACTGCAACTTTATACGGGCCCGGATGGTTATATGTGGCTTTGCGGCGAAGGAGGTATTTGCCGGGTAAACACTAAAACCTTTGAAGTAGATAATTTGGCCAATACGCCGCTTCGTGAATTAAGCAGGTCAGATTGTTTTCAGACTTTTTTCCAGGATGAACATAATTTGTGGATTGCTACTGCCACAAAAGGTTTGTGGCATTATGATTTTTCGACCCGGCAACTCAATAGCTACAATACAAAAAATGGTTTTATCAGCAACACTGTTTTTTGTTTGAATAAGGACCGGTTCAATAATATCTATGCCGGCACTAATGCCGGATTACAGATTTTATTGCACAACGGAAAAACAAAAATCATTACACAAAAAGAAGGGTTGCTCAACAAAAGGGTAGAAGCTTTGTTGCTTGACAAAAGTAACCGTATGTGGATAGGAAACGATGTGGGGCTGGCCTGTTTTAATATTGCTGATACCAGCTTAAAATTTTTTGATGAAAGCTATGGACTTAGTATCCAGGGTTTCAGGCTGGGCTCCTATCAACAAAATTCAGATGATGAATTGATTTGGGGTACAGAAAGAGGACTTCAATATTATTATCCTGATGACCTGTACAACCAGAAAATTAATTTTAAAATAAATATCAACCGGGTAGAAACAAGAAACTTTACAAACAATCTTACCCAAAACACTACCCTCAAACTTTCTCCTGTTGATAATTACATAACTTTTTATTTCAGTGCCATTGACTACCGTACCCATTTAAGAACTTTTTATGAATACCAATTGGATGGGCTTGACCCGGAATGGATAGAAGTAGTAAATCAGGATTTTGTACGCTACAGCGCCTTGCCGCCCGGCAAATACATATTTAAAGTAAGGGCCAGCAACGATAATAAACACTGGAAGAATTCAGAGAATGAAATCACGATCATTGTTGCAGCTCCTTTTTATAAAACGTGGTGGTTTAAATTGTTGGGCATACTGTTGAGCCTGTTCCTTTTTTGGGTAGTATTTAAATATTTTCAAAAAAATAATATAAAGAAACGGGAAGAGCTGGAAACTGAACTGGTGATAATTTATTTTGCCTCGCAGATTAACAGTCACAAAAATACCGTCGAACTACTTTGGGATGTAGCCAAGAATTGCATCAGTAAATTGCATTTTGAAGATTGTGTTATTTATTTAAAGGATGGCGAAAGAAATGTACTGGTACAAATAGCCGCATATGGTCCCAAAAACCCGGTTGACTTTACTATTCATCAGCCCATTGAAATACCTTTTGGGAAAGGAATTGTAGGAGCAGTGGCGCAGAGTGGAAAGCCTGAGCTGGTAAATAGCACAGAAGAAGACTCCCGTTATATTGTGGATGATGAAAAAAGATTTTCAGAAATAGCAGTGCCCATCATCATTGATAAAAAAGTGATTGGTGTAATTGATAGTGAACACCACCAGAAAAATTTCTTTACACAAAAGCACCTGCAGGTATTATCCACTATCGCAGTTCTTTGTGCCAACCATATTCAAAAAACAAAAGCGGAAGAGGAAAAGCAAAAAGCAACTATTGAATTGCTGGAGAATAAACAGAAAGCTGTGGAAAGCCGCCTCCAGAGTTTACGCCTGCAGATGAATCCACATTTTTTATTCAATGCGCTCAATTCCATTCAACAGATGATCCTCGCTAATGAAGAAATAGTGGCTACCAAATATCTATCTAAGTTTTCAAAATTGCTCAGAACCATATTAGTGCACAGCGATAAAGAAGCCATCACTTTAAAAGAAGAGTTGGAGATACTTAACCTGTATATCGAACTGGAATCAATCCGGTTTAAGGATTCGTTCAGCTATAAAATTGTGGTGGATGAAAACATAGAAACAGAGGAGATAAAAATTCCAACATTGCTGATACAGCCTTTTGTTGAAAATGCTATATGGCATGGCCTGATGCATAAAGAAGGGGAGCGGCTCCTGAAGGTGGAGTTTAATGAAGAAAAAGATTTTATAAAATGCAGCATAGCCGATAATGGTATAGGAAGGCAGAAAGCTGCAGAAATGAAAATGGCCACCGGCCAGGATAAAAAACATACCAGCAAAGGAATAGAAGTATCAAAAGAACGTTTGAAAACATTACGAACCAGGGACGGTAGAGAAGGAACTATCACTATCACCGACCTTGTTGACAGGAATAATCAAGCCTGCGGAACAAAGGTTGTAATAAATTTCCCCATTCAAAACTGATGTTATGCTTAAAGTACTTTTAATTGATGATGAAGAAAGGGCTACAGATGCCTTGCGGCTGATGATTGAAAAGACAATACCCGAAATTAAACAGGTAATGGCCTGCAACGACAGCCGTAAGGCGGCCGATATAATACATGACTACAAGCCGGGTTTGGTCTTCCTTGATATACAGATGCCGCATTTAAACGGATTTCAGGTATTGGAAAAAATGCCCAACAAAAATTTTAAAATCATTTTCACCACCGCCTATAATGAATATGCTATCCAGGCCATCCGTTTCAGCGCCTTTGATTACCTGCTGAAGCCAATTGATATTGAAGAGCTGCAATTATCTGTAAAGCGATTCCTTGAAAGCAATGAAGATTATAAACAGCAGTATGAACTGCTGAAAAACATCATGCACAACATACAGGCACCTTCAGCAGATGAATTCAGGTTAGCCTTACCCACCAAAGAAGGGGTGCATTTTTTATTTCCCGGGGATATTGTACGATGCGAAGCCATTGGTAATTATACCAAATTCTTTATGCAGAACAACAGCACTTACGTTATCTCAAAGACATTGGGTGAGTATGATACCTTACTTTCTCCGCAAAATTTTATCCGCACCCACAAAAGCCACCTTGTTAATAAAAAATTTATTTCTTTTATTGACTATGATGGGTTTGCTGTTTTAAAAGACAACAGCAAAATAGAAGTAAGCAGAAGACGAAAAGAAGAAGTGATGGCTGCTTTGAAATAATAGCCTGATCTTTTATCCTTCCGGATAATTATGTATTGTTTGTTGAAGCCGGAAATAAAATTGCAGCCAAAGGGTACTAAATACCGGTGAGTATGGCGGAAACCCGAAAAGGGGTTCCATTTTTTTTATTAAACGAACATTCAATAATAAGAATTTCTTTGTTTGATAAATAGCAAGACTATTTTCCTTTGAATTGGGCTTTTCTTTTTTCTAAAAAAGCAACTGTACCCTCTTTCATGTCTTCTGTATCAAAACAATTTCCAAATTCATTAATCTCTTCTTCAAATCCATTTTTGGTTTCATCATAAACAGCATTGGCAGCTTTTATGCAGGCAGCAACTGCCAGGGGAGCTTTTGAGTTTATCAAATCTAAAATGCTTTTTGTTTTATTTAATAATTCCTCAGCAGTCACCACATAGTTTACAAGGCCAAATTGCAAAGCAGTATTTGCATCAATCATATTTGCACTCGTCAGCATTTCCATAGCACGGCCTTTTCCAATTAATTGTGTTAAGCGTTGTGTGCCGCCATAGCCGGGTATCAATCCTAAATTAACTTCGGGTTGCCCAAACTTTGCATTCTCACTGCACAGCCTGAAATGACATGCCATAGCCAGTTCGCATCCGCCACCCAAAGCAAATCCATTTACGGCGGCAACGATCGGTTTTTTACTGTTTTCAATTTTAAAGAAAATATCCTGCCCTCTTTTGGCAAGTGCCATTGCCTGTTCTTTGCTCAATCCGTTAAATTCGGAAATATCTGCCCCGGCAACAAATGCTTTAGGGCCTGCACCGGTTATAATGGCCGTTTTAATATCAGGGTTGCTGTTCACTTCATCAATAGCTGTATCCAGGTCGGTGAATACCTGTTTGTTTAAGGCATTCAATTTATCGGGCCTGTTAATGGTAATGGTGAAGATGCCATTTTCTAAATTGGTTATAAGTGTAGTGTACATACATTATTTTTTGAAGACGTTATTAAAAATTCCTGTTCTCTTTCACCCAGCCTTTTATATAACCTGCAATTTCGGAAGTGGTTGCACCGGGCGCAAAAAGTTTTCCAACACCCATTTTGTTCAGCTCTGCCATATCTGCTTCCGGGATAATGCCGCCACCCGTAAGTAAAACATCATTCATTCCCTTTTCTTTCATCAGTGCAATGATCTTTGGAAAAACTGTATTGTGTGCACCGCTGAGTATGCTTATACCAATGGCATCTACATCTTCCTGCAAAGCTGCATTCACTACCATTTCGGGTGTTTGGCGCAGGCCGGTGTAGATCACTTCCATGCCGGCATCACGCAGAGCAGTGGCAATAACCTTGGCACCACGGTCGTGGCCATCTAAACCCACTTTGGCAACTAATACTCTTACAGGTCTGTTCATATAATAACCTTAAGCAACAAAAATAAAGAATATCAACGGTTGAATTCCGCTTTCATCTTTTTTAATCCATCTGTAGCCAGTTTTAATCCAATTGAATCGATGTTTTCAAAAAAGATGATCTTATCTCCATATTGGCGGGAATGCAAGTATGTAACAGAGTCTATAACTGTAGTTTTTTGAAAATGCTGAAAGACCTCATCATCTTTGCCCGGCATTTCTCCGCCAATAAAGAGTAGGTGTTCAAATACCAGGTTATCGGGGATCCACTGTAAAAATGAACCATTGTCGGTAATTACTTTATCCTTAAACTCTTTGGTCTTACCATAATATTTTAATGCACCAGCCTGTCCGTAATGGCGGCAATAAATAACAGTGCTGTCTCTTTTTTCTTTTGGCAGTGATTGATAAAAGGATTCGGCTTTTGCTGTCATTTCTTTCCAACCCAGGTAATCTGCAAAATCCTGCGGCAGCGAATGGTTTTGCTGGTCTTCCCATTTTAAAAAGCCCATATCTTCCAGTTTTCTTTCTTTGTAAAAAGCAGCCAGTTTAACAGGTTCCCATATAGGCATAGACATAGCTCTGATTACCCAGGTCAAAAATAAAATGAGTATAATAACCACCCACCTTATCCATTTCATTTTATCATTTGTCCATTGTTGTAAAGCAACGGCACCTGCAGCGAACAACATAGGGTAAGCTCCCAACGAATAATAACTCTTTCCACTTGATACGATGAGTAATACAATCATAATAAGGTAGATCCATGCAAGCAGGCGGAAAGGCTTTCCTTTTTTCGTGAACAGCCATATCAATCCCATTATCCAGATAAAAAAAGCGGCAAAGAACATCAATACCTGGTCTTTTAAGAAATCAGCAGGGTTTATAAATTTTAGCTGGGTCTCCCTTAATTCATCCATATGATGGATCAATGGCCAGTTGTGATGATACTGCCACAATAAATTGGGTAAAGCGATACAAAAAGCAAGCAGGGCGGCGCCATACAGGTGCTTGTTTACATACAGCCTGCGATATGGTGTAAGTAAAAGACCAATTGCGATACCGGCTGCAAAAAATAAGACAGAGCTTTTGGCAAGCCAGCCTAAACCAATGGCAAAACCAAGCAGGTACAGGTATTTTGAATTGCCGCTATTGATAAATCTTAAAATAAACAAGGCGCCCAGGCTCCACCAAAAGATCTCTAAAAAATTTGCCTGGAATAAAAAATGAAGCCGTAGGTAAGCGGTAAAGATCATGCATAAGCCAGCAACCAGGATGGCATACATTCCACCTCCCATTTCTTTTACCATCCTGCAGGTTATTATTACCGTGAATGCGCCAAAAAGCGAAGGCCAGAATTTAACCCAAAAGAAACTGCCGCCCAAAGCATTGGTTACCCATGCCAGCCACGAAAGCATAGGCGGCACTTCCATATAACCCCATGCCAGGTGATGCCCCTGTTCCAGGTAAAGGAATTCATCACGGTGTAATTCATATACGGGGTGTTGAAGAAAAAAAGGTATGGCAAATTTGATGATGGCTAATACCATGATCAGCCCCCAGGCCAGGTTCTTGTTTTGATTCATTAAAAACAAGATAAGAAAGAATCTGAAAACAGCAATTTATTAGAAGCACTGTGTATTAAAAAACTTAAGCGTCGCCTTGTTATAATCACTGTACATCTGGTGATCAGAAACTGACAGGTCAATTTGTTCTATGACAAATAATTTTTGCAGGGTGGTTAAACTGTTTAATTCAGGAAAAGCTGT
This sequence comes from Ferruginibacter sp., assembly GCA_039926045.1. GTDB lineage: Bacteria > Bacteroidota > Bacteroidia > Chitinophagales > Chitinophagaceae > Ferruginibacter. Next base: position 1,318 of record JBDSXS010000201.1, on the reverse strand, counting down.
TGGGTTTGCCTGGTAAACAGTTACAATGGCATCGGAAAAGCCAATAAAATAATTTCTGTTATTCAGGTAACCTTTGGTCTTCAACTCATTGAACACAGCAGTGGATTTAGCAATGGTAATATCACCCCTTCTTGCAAAACGCTCAGCGTATAAAGGCGCATGCTCTTTAATAAAATATTTACTGCAAACACCACGGCCGCTGATTGTTTGTGAGTTAGATAATGCAGCGGCATTTCCGGTGGGGCCAACATTTTCATTGTTGTCGTACCGGGCCATACAAAACTGCAGCGGGGTCAGCGTAGTTAAAGAAACGGCTCCTGCCTGTGCACAATAACTAACTGCAGCTTTGTATTTAAAATAAGCAGAAAGATAGGCTGAGTAATTGCCACCATTGCTCATACCAGCCGAATAGCGGAGTTTACTGCGATTGGTAACACCACGGTTGTAAAAAGTATCGGTAAGGATCTTGATATTGGCGTAATCAATATTACTGACGGAATCTGCAGGTGCCACCAGCCATCTTAATTTACCATCGGCATTGGCATCAACACCCGTTGTAGCTTCTTCGCATTCGGTAATAATAATTCCAAAATTATCTGTAACCAGGTCTTTAATCAATTGTTTGAATTCGTAACTGGTGGCCGTATTTTGTGCAGTGCCTCCGGTGCCATGCAGCAGGTAAATAAATCCTTTATGCCCTGCAGGAAAATAAGAATACACGGGTTTCATCCTGTCCCGCCCCCTGATCATTTCAAAATTTAATGTAACCGGGGTAATGGTTTTTAAACTGCTGGTAAACGAAACATTCCGGTTTGGCATAATAAACCAGCTATGCCATTCTTCAAAAGCGTTTAATAAAGCAACATCGCCACTCCATTTATCAAATTGTTGATTATCGCCGTAGGCAATACTAAAGATATCAACTGTATCACCAATTTTGTATTTACCGCTACCATAACCATTATTTACTGCTACGGTAAAACTATCAACAGTGGGAACGATAGGTGTTAAGTTATCTGTTGAAGATTTATTGCAGGAAATAACAAAGAGTGCAGTAATGGCGATAAGCAGGTGTTTCATTTTGATTAATTTTGAGTTCAGACGTTTTTTTACGGCTTTGGTTTAAAACGATGAAAAAATAATAAGCGCTTTTTTTATCCTGCTTAAAGATTCTTCTTTACCTATTGTTTCTGCAATAACAAAAACACCCGGTCCCATCTTTGTGCCAACCAGCATCACCCTCAATATCATTTGCAATTCACCTGGTTTAATATCTTTTTCAGTTGCCAGGTTTTTAAAAGCTGTTTCAATGGCTTCA
>JBDSXS010000200.1:0-9044 GCA_039926045.1 Ferruginibacter sp. | reverse complement strand
GTTGGTGAACTGGAGAAGATGAGTAAATCAGATGCTGCCATCTTATACCTTCAGTTGGGCTTTACGCATATCATACCTCTTGGGTTCGATCATATACTTTTTGTGCTGAGCCTTTTTCTCCTCAGCCCCAAATTAAAACCGGTGCTATGGCAGGCAACAGCTTTTACCGTAGCGCATTCTATTACTTTAGGACTGGCCATGTTTAAGGTGATCACACCTTCGCCTGCCATTGTAGAACCCATCATAGCATTATCCATCATGTATGTGGCGCTGGAGAATATTTTTTCTCCACGCTTAAAAAAATCAAGGATAGGCATTGTTTTCTTATTTGGCCTGGTACACGGTATGGGCTTTGCCAATGCACTTGGATCCCTGGGCCTGCCACAAAATTCTTACCTCACATCACTCATCATGTTTAATGTGGGCGTTGAGCTGGGGCAACTGGCTGTTATCTTATCTGCATTCCTTTTATTTGGAAAATGGTTTGGCAATAAACCCTATTACCGCAAGGCTATCGTGATTCCTTTATCTATATTAATTACTATTATGGCCGGGTATTGGACGGTGGAGAGGTTATTCTTTTAATGGTTGTTTATTAGTCAACCTATTTCATTACAAGACAATTTGCAGCCAATTGATCTTCCGTTTGCCGATCTTTTGCAAAGTTTTGTTGTGCAAGTTTCTATGACTGTAGTTAAAACTTAGGATTGGGGGTAAAATAAAAGTATTACGAAAAGAACATAATACTTTTATTTTTACATTATTTATTTGATTGCTAATAACTCTGCCATTTCAATAATTGGATCTTTAGCTAGTAATTCGGAAGCATTAGCCATTAAAGCTGCTGCTATAGGGCCATTTAAATGTGCCATGCGTCCTTCTACTGTTTCAAACGTATCGAATATGCCAAAAGTAGAAGGCCCGATTTGTAAAGCATACCATCTAATTGTTCCAGGCTCACTTTCGGCTAATGGCAATGCTGATTTTAAAAATTCAAGCACCTCTGTTTCTTTACCTGGCTTAGCTTCCACTCTTGCCAGAATTGCAAATTTTTCCATGACTGTTTTTTTTAATTATTAGATGATTAATACACTCATATTTAAGTGGTAATAAAGATAGTTTATTCTATGGTGATTATTTGTTGTGAAAGATGCCAATATACCGGATTGAATTATTGTGTCCTAGCCCCGGTTTGTGGCACACGAAACATTTTCTTAGTAATTAGTCACATTCCGTTTCGTGTGCCACGAACCGGGGCGGAGTATCTACTCCAGTTGGATATTTTTATTCGATTATATCCCATGTATATTCTTTAAGTAAAAATCTATGGCTTGCTTTTTTAAGATCTGTTCCATTTGGCATTGGTATTCCTTGCTGAATCAATGGGTCATTTTCATCCTGGATAAAAACCGGTAGATCATTTCTCTCAATTAAGATACCCACAACCCTTATAGTTTTAGCATTTCCCACTCCTGAATAGTAACCAGCAGGCCAGCTCAACATATCGTCCATCCAAATTTTCTCCTCATTTTCCAGGATCAATAATGCACCTGGTTTAGCATTTACTGTTTTACCAACAACAGTTATCTTTTTGCCAATATGTTCTTTTAAATTCTCCATTTTTTGGTTTTACAATGTTGTGCCTTGCAAGGATGGTAACCAATTCCATTAATAGTATAAAGTTTGCACGGAAATTACTGTTCCTGATCAAGTCCATATTGTATTGCCGCTTCAAGTATATCAATGTTTATATCTTTCAGCATTTTAAACTTAATGCAATAGCCGCTCACGCTCGCCTTGCCGAGTTTTTTTCCATATGCCTGGGCTAAGTATTTTTTATCTTTAATACCAAGGATATAGACAGAGATTCCGGTTGTGTTTGCACTGATACCAATTTGATAAAAGTCCCTGCTTTTTCCATCAGCATATTTTATAGTGTGCGATCCATATCCTATATTAGGATTAGAAACAGTTTTATTTTCACTGTTTTTACCATCCAGGAACCATAATTTACACGCCGGCATTACTTGCAGCATGATGCGGTGCAACGTTTGCATGTCGCTGCGTTTGGGTTCAGGTTGGCTGGTAATATACGCTTTGATCTGTTCCTGTATGCTCATATAAAGTTGTGTTCTTGCAATTAGTACATAGTCAAAAATTTGCCGCCAACTGCCTATTTCACCAGTCCTTTATTAATTATTTCTTTCAAAACAGCCACATTAATTTCTTCAAGTTTATTAACGTACAAACAGCCTTTTCCTGTTTTATATTTCCCCAGTTTTTTTAAAAGGGATGGTTGCTTATCAACCGCTCCCGCAATGTAAAATGCGAAGTTTGCTTTACGGGGAGAGAATCCCATGATAAACCAATCAAGTTCACGGCCGCTATCATATTTTAAACGCTTGTCACCAAAACCGATGATGGCAGATCCCCACATTTTGGCTTTGGCTTTTGTAGCTTTTTCCATCAGGCCTACAATGACAGAAGCATCTTTTTGTTTTTGTGCTTCAGGAATTTTTTTTATAAAATCAGGGACACTGAGTTCAGTCTTTTTTGTTTTTAATTCTGCCATTGGCAAGTTTTTAATGTGCTTTCCAAAACTAATCAATCAAAACAAATTTAGCAAGTTTCGGGTTTTACCTGCAGGTTGCAATGTGTACTTTTGTATCATTATGACAGACTACGAAAGAATAGAAAAAGCCATTGTTTATTTACAACAAAACTTTAAAGACCAGCCCGACCTGGATGAAGTGGCCAGGCAGGTTTACCTGAGCCCCTTCCACTTTCAGCGTTTGTTTAAAGATTGGGCAGGTGTAAGTCCGAAAAAATTTTTACAGTTCATCAGTGTTGAATATGCAAAAGGTTTGCTGAAACAAAACATGCCTTTATCAACTGTAAGTTTTGAGACCGGTTTATCAGGTACAGGCAGGCTGCATGACCTGTTCATAGGCATTGAAGGCATGACACCCGGTGAATTTAAGAACGGCGGAGAAGCGTTACAGATCCATTATAGTTTTGCAGAAACTGCTTTTGGAGATATTATCATCGCCTCTACAGCAAAAGGCATTTGCCACCTTGCTTTTGTTACTGATGAAAAAAGTGGACTGGAAAACCTGCAGCATTTCTTTCCTAAAGCAAGGCTTGTTCAAAAAACAGATCTAATTCAGCAAAGCGCACTTCGTTTTTTTACCGGCGACTGGAGCGATCTTCAAAAAGTAAAACTCCATTTAAAGGGAACGGATTTTCAATTAAAAGTATGGCAATCTTTATTAAGGGTTCCTTTCGGAAATATGTCAACATACTCCTCCATTGCAGCAAATATTAAAAGTCCCGGCGCTGCAAGGTCCGTTGGCACTGCCATTGGCAGTAATCCCGTAGCATTTCTTATTCCATGTCATAGAGTGATCAGGTCATCAGGCATCATTGGCGATTATCATTGGGGCACTAACCGCAAGACGGCCATACTTGGCTGGGAAGCTGCTAAGATCTCTTCATAATATAGATCAGCAAGTTTCGGGTTGTTTGTGCATTTGATCCAATGCAATTTTACATTTCAAAAATTTATTAAGATGTCAAATTTTAAAATTGTTCCGTTAAGTAAGGAATACGCAAAGAAGATCCGTGAAACGCTAAAAGATGATTTTAGCCATGATGTGATCGAACAAACAGCAAAAGGCAAAGGCCCATGCCGGGTTTCTTTAAAGCCGTTTGAAGTGGGCAAAGATGTTAGACTTCTTCTAAAACACAGCCCCTTTGAGATCGACAATGCTTTCAATCAACCGGGTCCCATATTTATCAATAAGGAAGAAGTTGAACCCTACAATGATATCTACCGCTTTCCGCCGGAAATAAAAGCTGATAAAACAAATTTTCCGTTGTCATTAATTGGATATAGCAGGTCACAAAAAATGGTCTTTACCAAAATGGTTGGTGACGATGATGTGGATATACTTATTTCAAAAATATTTGATGAACATGCTAAAGTTGAATACCTGCACGCAAGAAACGCAGAAGCCTGTTGTTTTATTTGCAAGATCGAAAGGGTTTAAATAACAGCACCAGGCCCGGCAACGAATTATGAAGTAAAAGTTCAGTTTTAATTCGTAATTTCCTTTTCCAAAAAATAAAAAAGATGAATCCAAACAAAGCATTATGGGAAAAAGGTGACTTTACACGAATTGCTGAAACCATGCGTGAGAGCGGTACGGCCCTGGTTGACAAACTGGGAATAACAACCGGGCTTGATGTACTTGACCTGGGTTGTGGTGATGGCACCACGGCAATACCTGAAGCAAGACTCGGGGCAAATGTTTTGGGGGTTGATATAGCTTCGAATCTTGTTGAAGCAGGAAATGCCCGGGCAAAAGCTGAAGGACTTACAAACTGCAGATTCCAGGAGGGTGATGCAACTGATCTGCATGAACTGGAAGATAAAAGTTTTGACCTTGTAGTAAGCATCTTTGGTGCCATGTTTGCGCCAAAACCATTTGACGTGGCCAAGGAAATGGTTCGTGTTACCCGCCCGGGTGGAAGAATAGTGATGGGAAACTGGATACCGGGAGACCCTACCCTTGTAGCACAGATACTAAAGACCTGTTCCGCATATACCCCTCCGCCGCCTGAAGGTTTTGTTAGCCCGATGTTATGGGGTGTAGAGGATCATGTTACAGAACGTTTTGCTAATGCAGGTGTGGCAAAAGAAAACATTTCTTTTGCAAGAGACAGTTTTACATTTGACTGTCCCTACCCGCCTTCAGACCTTGTGAACATTTTTAAAAACTATTATGGGCCTACTATGAATGCTTTTGATGCGGCTGAAAAGAATGGCAGGGCTTCAGAGCTGCAGCGTGAACTGGAAGACCTGTTTAACAGTCAAAATCAAAGCAAGGATCCTGGTACCAGTTTAATATCTGCCACCTTCCTCAAAGTGATGGTTACATGTTGAAAGATGATCATTCCCTGAGTGACTCTTCCAGGTCTTTTACCATTGACGGACTAAGGTCGTAACGGTTCTTATTGGCCGCTTTATAGAATTGTTTGGCATTGTAACCTTTGTTTTGTGCCTGCATGTATTTACCCATCCAGTATAATTCCAATCCTTCAAGTGGTTTACCCGAAACATGTTCCTGGTAAACTTTTTCAGCTTCCATAGTTTTGTTATTGCAGAATAATGACCACACATACCAGGCATAAGTTTGTGGGGTAGTCCTGTTCAACAATTCTCTTTTAGCAAGGGCTTCTGCTTTTGCAGGCTCCTGTAAAATGCCGGTGTACAATTCAATAATATATTTGTTGTACATATTGCCATAAGCCGGCTTTGTTACAAGCTCAAGAAATTCGTTGGCATACTTTTTTTGCATGCTGCTATCCCCTCTTGCATCGGCAAGCTGCGTTAATTTAAAAATAACATCGGGTGCTTTTGTTTTAGATCGTACAAAATCAAATATCTTTTGGGCAAGACTGTCATTTTTATCATGCACCAATGCGATCCACCCCAGTCCCATGATGGAATGCAGATCGGCAGGATATAAACGTATCGATTGAACATACAGATCATTTGCCTGTTGCAAATTCCCGCTATGCAGGTTCAGATCGGCTTCATTAGATAAGGCCGCCTGTTTCAGCACCATGTTGTTTTCAGCAAGTATTGAGGACTGGTGCATTGATGCGATGGCCATATCCATTTCACCATTATAATGTGCAAGCTTTGCATGCCGGAAATTATACCCGTAATCTTTCGGGTCGGCAATTTTCTTCAATTCTGTTTCTGCAAGCAGGTAATAACCCAGTTCAAAAGCCACATCAAAACCATAGACGGCAGATTCATATTTTTTTATATCAATGCTTCTTACCAGTTGTAATAATGAATCTGCGTCTTTAAAGCGGTGCTGTAAAATGCTGTTGCGCAGTAATGCCAGGTTTGGCCCGGCTACTTTGTGATTATAAGCCCTGTCGGCCGTATATAGAATGCTGTCTGCGGTAGCCAGGTCGTTAATATCTCCTGTTAAATTAAAATGCTGTACCAGTACAGCTGCGTATTGCAGTTCGTTTACAAAACCAGGTTTTGAAGGGTCTATCCTGGCTTTCCAAAACAAGAGGTTAGCTTCTATAGGCGATCTAATTGCGGTATCTGAATAATTAGTGACAAGGCTGTCAATAAATGAAGCCGATACAATGATCCTGTTCTCATTTTTGCAGGATGCAAATAGAAATACTATGGCTATGCCTGCGATTATCTGTTTCAAGGTTAAAGTTTATATATATACGGTAAAATTAGCTATTTAGATTGGAAAAGGTGATGGGATGCGACTTCCAGCATAAATAGTCAATAAAAAGGCGGGTTCTGCAGACAATCAAAAAGCCATGCAGAACCCGCCTTGTAAACTAAAAAAATCGATATTAATTTATTACAATAGTTTTTGTAACAGAGATCACCGTATTAGCATTTGTTAAACGGACCTGGTATGTTCCTTTTTGTAACCCGGTAGGTCTTATAACACTGTCGTTGCTGAATGAACGGATCATTTTGCCTGAATCATCAATCAACTCAATTCGATCATAAACAGCTGATGTGGTTATTATTAATTCATTTAGATCGTTGGCAGGATTAATAGAAACGGTAAAATCAGATCCCTTTGTGTTTGAAGGGCCGCCTGCCAATGTATGAATAACGATCTCACATTTTCTGAAATTATCGATCACATATTTCGTGTTTTGTTGTACACAATTTCCTGTTCCACTCTTGAACTTGAATTCCAACTGGATCTGGTATTGGGTTCCTGATGGTAAATTAGCGGCTATGTTCAAATTAATATGGGGATTGCCCGATGGGCCGTTTGGAGGTAAAACAAAGTCAGTGATGCCTGTATATTTTGTGCCACCCACAAAATAAAAAACATCAACAGAAGTTTCGCAATCAAAATTCTTCCAGGAATCACATTTCATATTTGCGTCAAAAACAAACATATCAAATGACATTTGCAGTTCGGTGGTTCCCCCTGAAGTATAGGTAGGTGTTTTGATATTACAGGGATTATTTCCACCTACTCCCGGTGTAATGATCCCTATGTTTTGGCCGCAGTTATTTAATGGGTTGTTATAATCCGTTACCCTTGCCCCTTGTGAAAGTGTCCAGCCTGAAGTATTGCCGGAGAAATCGTCTGTAGTGCATGTTTGTGCAGATACAGTGTTGGCCGTACAGAATACAGCTAAAGCCAAAATAAAATTCTTTTTCATTGTTGCCAGTTTTAGATTTAAATTAAATGATCATTAATAAAAGGGGGCTTTTAACCGGGTGGCAATTACGGAGGATATAAGAAGTCCTGGTAGTAAAATACGAATGTATTAAAAAAAATCTAATTTTAAACTATTTGCTGAAATTATTCCCACCCATTGGCAAGTACATCAGCTATATGCATGGTCTTTAAGGGGAGTTTCTTATGCTTAATGAACCCATCAAGCTGCATCAGGCAGCTCAGGTCAGTTGAAATGATGTATTCTGCACCGGTTTGCAGTGCATTATTGATCTTTTGATCGGCCATACCCGTAGAGATGCCATCAAATTTTACAGCAAAAGTGCCCCCAAAACCGCAACAGGTTTCCACATCATTCATTTCCACCAGTTCCAGTCCTTTTACAAAGCTTAATAATTTACGTGGGCCGGCTTTGATCTTACATTCTCTTAATGCAGCACAGCTATCATGATAGGTGGCCTTCCCGCTTAGTTCGGCACCAAAATTTTCTATCTTCAGTATATCGGTTAAAAATTCGGAAAACTCAAAGATCCGTTTGCCCAGGTCTCTAACGTTGTTGTGTTGTGATGAGTTCTCAAAGATCTTACTGTAATAATTCCGTACAAAACCAACACAACTGGCGCTGGGCGCTACAATATAATCAGCTCCTTCAAAATCTTTGATGAATTTGCTACACACAGCTCTTGATTCATCCCAAAAACCTGCATTAAAAGCAGGCTGGCCGCAACAGGTTTGATTGGTATTATACACAACTTCGCAGCAGGCTTTCTCCAGCACTTTAACCATATTAAAAGCGGTTTGCGGGTAAAGCTGGTCTACAAAGCAGGGTATAAAAAGTTGAACCTTCATAATCTATTGCTGCGCCTTTAAATATTCTTTTACAGTAAGTTTTTTATCAGTTACGGGATCGTGCACTTTGATCTCCAGTGTTTTTGGGTTTACATCAAAACGGTAATAGGTCTCAAAACGCTGGTCACCATTATATCCTGCCTGAACGGAGATATCTGTGTCATTGGCAGCCGGGTTATCCAGCATAAAAGCAATACCGTGTTTGTGGTTGCTGAATGAATCTATGTATCTATTACTCTTTATTACAAACGGAAGCTTTAATAATGCTACTGTAATTTTATTTTCGAGAGCAGTATCTGTAAAAGCATGAATATAATTTAGCGTAGAATCTGTTTGTTCTTTGATGATCAAAGAATCATTGGTAACTACCCCATCGGTCTTGTCTCCATTGTTACAGGAAGCAAAAAAGATCACCAGTACTAAAAAGAAAATATGCTTCATCAACAGTTATTTGAAAGAATTGATCAACGCTATCATTTTTAATGCAGAAACTGCAGCTTCCTCCCCTTTGTGCCCGTGCTTGCCACCGGTTCTTTCATCTACCTGCTGCTGGTTATCTACCGTTAATACGCCAAAAATAGTTGGTACAGGTATGGATAAATTCAATTGCGATACCCCATCTGTTACGGCTTTGCATACATAATCAAAATGTGGTGTATCGCCCCTCAACACACAACCGAGGGCTATAAAAACGCAAGGTTTATCATCTTTATATTTATGCAGCTCCCAGTATTTTTTTATGGCAAATGGAATTTCAAATGCTCCCGGTACGGTAATACTCATGTGCTGCACCTTATTTTCAACAAGTATCTTTCTACAACCTTCTTCCAGTTTATCAACCGTTGCAGCATTCCATTCGGTGCGTACAATTACAACACAGGCATCCTTTGGTAGTTGGATGCCTGTTGTATTATATAAGTTTGATGAGTCTATTGACATTAT
>JBDSXS010000199.1:0-5779 GCA_039926045.1 Ferruginibacter sp. | reverse complement strand
CTATCTATTATACCACGACATATTATAATGATAAAACGGACGGCTTTAGCAAAGCCCTAACTGCTGCTTATCATAAAAAATATAAAGGTAAACCAACTGATATGGCATTTAAAGGTTTTGAATCGGTGTATTTATTTACCAAACTGCTGGCCAGGAACCCCGATAATTTCATGAGCCGGATCAATGACAAAAATGTAAAGGTATTTTGCGAATATAATTTCAGGGAAGTAAGACTGAATGAACAGGTTGCTATACCCGACTATTTTGAGAACAAGCATTTATATTTAATTAAAATATTGAACGGCACTATTTCCAAAGCCTGGTAAAAAAAGTCCCCCGATTGTATCGGGGGACTTTTTTTATGATCATTTGACCAGGTGTTTTCGTTGCATGGTATATAAAATAATAAACAGCAGCGGTACAACAACGAAATAAACAAAAAGAGTATTAAAGAACGCAGGTAAAAATATAGCTATTGATACATAAGGTAAAACCTCTCCAACCAACCATAGGACATAACCTTCTTTTTTCAGCTTTCGCATTTGCAATGCACCATAAAGACAAAGAATTGTGGCAACCATACCAATGATCAAAAGAGGAACTTTGTTGTCAATTGCCTGAACCATCATATCATGAACTTCGGGGCCTGCAAGTTTCCTTAACCAGGCAGGTCCTTCGGCGAGCTTCTCCTGGCTATTCTCAAATTTTTCCAAAGACTTTGCACCTCCAAAAAAATTACTGACGCTCTTGTACAATTCCCAGGCACATCCTATAAAAGTCAGGATAGTAAGTACATTTAACCCGGAAGGTAATTTTGATCTTTTTTCATCTTCATAATTTAAAACATCAACAGTGTCCTGGCTCATAATAGTTGGTTTTTTACAAAATAAAAAAATAGTGGTTCAATTCAAAGTTTTTTGTAGGAATTCGCCTTGAGCGAATTCTTTGATTACGAACCCGCCATGAGGCAGGTTCCTACGTCCTTTTTTTCAATTTCAGGTAATCCAGGTAATAAACAATTTTTACAGTTATTTCATTGCTGTGCGGGTTATCAATTGCCCTGCTGAAATTCTTTATATAGGTCATGTTGGTATAGGGATCAATACTGACATTGCCGCCCAGTGCATTCTTCCAGGCGATCGTGAGCCTGCTGCCCGGTAAAAAATCCCAGGTAAAGAACATGTCAACATTAAAGCTATTGAAATTCAGATTTTCATTGGCGAAGAATGTAGTGTCTCTCCAGTAGCCGTCAGGATTTAGATTATAGAAGTTGGTGTTTTGCAATATGGACCAGTAATGCCGCATGCGGATATTTACATTCATCCTGGAATTGAAATTATACTGGCCACTTACAATAGCAGTATTGGTTTTTACATCGCGGCGGGAAATGACCGGTGATCCATCCGGGTTTATTATATATGAACCATCGGAACTTTTAGCAGCTCCCCAGTTTCCTTTATCCTGTAAAATATCCATACTGGCACTTACCAGTAATTTATTGTTGAACCGGTACCTCAATCCCAGGTTCCCTGTCCAATACGGATCTGTGGGCAAAGGAGATTCTGCGCCGGCGATCTTCCAGCTTAAGTACAATTTTTTTCGACTATCGGAGCTCCCGCTAATTCCAAAATAATAATAAGGCGTGCGGCGGAGAAAATAGCCTGTATAAACATTGGAGTGAATAAAATAATCTTTATTCCAACGCGGGCTGCTTGCAAAGCTAAATGTCAGGTCCCAGAAATTTTTAAATAAAAAGAAAGCGCTTGCATTCATTTGAAAACTGGCCCATGCAAATGGCTTGTACAAATAAACATTTGAAAAACTCAGCCGGTAATTATGATTTAAAAAATGTCGTGTTGGCTTATTCATAATATACCCGATGTTGCCATTGTATTCAAATGAATTATTGTTTTGAATATAGCCCAGGTCATTGGGATCATATTTATCACTTTCAACACCCATATTGGCCCGGTACTGGATAATACCACTCACTTTGCCAAATCCTGCAACTGCAGTGAACCCGTTTTTATTCCCAAGCTTCCCCCAAATATTGCTGTACTTACCAGTGAACGAAAAATTATGATTATTCTTTTTATCAAATAAAGAAAGGTCGATACTACTTACATTGGCATTGCGACTATTGCCTTTGCGTAATACATTGGTATTGGTAAAACTTATTGAGGAACGGTTCTTTAAAGCCTGGTCAAAGACGATGATATTATAGTTGGTAAGTGGTTCGGTTAAAATGCTGAAGGCAGAATCATTGGTAAGGTCTTTTATTTTTGCATACATAGGGGCCGAAATGGCATTGAAGATGCCGATACCCAGGTTCCCTTTTGTTCTGCCCGAAAACTTTGTTGCATTATATAACCTGGTAATACCCGGGTTCTTCACGATCTTATATTGCGGGTCATCTCCATAAGTATATAAAACAGTTCCCGCCTCCTGGGGGGCATCCCCTATCCTTCTTGAATAAAATAGTCCTGCTTTATTAAAGAGTTCGGTACCTTCTGTAAAAAAGGGACGATAGTCGTCAAACTTTACCTGGAAAGGGGAAAGATTTAAAAATACATTATCACTTTGTACCTGTGCAAAATCCGGTATCAGGGTCAGGTCCAGTGTAAAGCTTTCGCTCACGCCGTACTTAACATCCATGCCCCCACTTTTTAGAAATTCGGTAACATCTCCTTTTGCAGTTGGCGAAACCCTGAAACCTCCTGACAGGTAAGGCAGGAAAGATAACCTCATGGGTGGTTTAATATTATTTAAGCCCGTCCAGATACCCCACTGGTTTAATTCACCGCTGATATTTGGATCTATAGGACTCCAGATGCTGTTCTCATTTTCTGTTCTAATGAACCTGGCGAAATTTATACCCCAATCCTGCATAGTTTTTTTTGAGAACCTGATGGCACTTAAAGGAATCCTCATTTCGGCAACCCAGCCGTCTTTTTTTATACTTGTTTTACTTTCCCAAACCGCATCCCAGCTCAGGTCATTCACCACGCTAGTACCCTGTGATTGTTTTGAATCGCCCTGTACATTGGCGGCAGATACCCTGAAAATAAAAGCATTCTGTTTATCATTATACGTATCGAAGCCTACCACAAAAATATCTATATCCTGCCGGTCCAGTACATCACGGGCAGTTAATTGCCGGCGTATGCTATCAGGGCTGATATACATATAGGCGCCCACATAAATTGCTGTATTATCGTAAGCTATTTTTACAACTGTTTTATGCGTGGAAGATTTGCCAAAAACTGGGGAAGCCGTTGTAAAGTCTCCTGTGGGTATGATTTCTTTCCATGCTTCATCATCCAGGTTGCCATCTATCCTTATAGGCTGATCTATTTTTATGGCAGGAATGCTTCTTACCTGTGCCATGATAACAGAGGAGAAAAGGTACAGGCTGGCGGTAAATATTAGGCGAATAAGCATTTAATGGTTATAACCAAAGATAAATTAATATTATAACCGACAACCAGCCCCTTACTTTTATTTACTCACAGGAACATGATCTACAGCTTTCTGCGTCGTAACTCCTTTTTTATCAGTCCCAATTCCCTCCCCGTTTGGCCCGAAACAGAACTATTTTCCTGTGCCCGGCGCATTAAATAAGGTATAACATCCTTGATGGGCCCAAATGGCAAATACTTGCTTACCGAACAACCCGACCTGGCAAGGTTAAATGTGATATTATCACTCATGCCATAAAGCTGCGAAAAATGAATATGGGGGTGATCATGGGGCAAACCTTTTTCATCGAGCAGTTCTGTAGTGTATAAATTGCTTTTTTCATTATGCGATGCAACGATAACGGCTATTTTATCCAGGTGATCAATGCAGAATTCAATAGCGGCGTTATAATCCTTATCACAGCTTTCTTTATCAGGCTGAATGGGCGATGGATAATTCATTTCTGCCGAACGATTTCTTTCTTTCTCCATATAAGCACCCCTTACCAGTTTAATACCTAAAATAAAGTTTCGTTCTGCAGCTGCGGTGTATGAATCTTTTAAGAACTGGAGCCTGTCATGACGATATAACTGGATCGTATTGTAAATGACCGCTTTTTCTTTATTGAATATATCCATCATCAAAATGGTCAGCGCATCAACAGGATCCTGTATCCAGGTCTCTTCAGCATCTATTAAAACCCCGATATTCTTTTTCTCTCCTAACTCACATAACTGCCCTGTTCGTATCCTTACTTTATGCCATTCTTCTTTTTCATCAACTGTCAATGATTCTACGGCATCCAGGTATCGCTTCATCAAAGTGCCGGTAGACTTATTCATCAATCCGTCTATTTTTTCCAGTAACGAAAATCTTGCTAAACCGGTTACCTTAACACTCATAAAAGGTATGTTGGCCTGGGTTGCAGCATAGTCGATTACTTTTTTAAATTCATCACATGCGTGTTCAAAATTCTCTTCACCTTCTTTTCCTTCTACGCCGTAATCAAGTATGACCTTTACTTTGTATTCTTCCAGTTTATCAGCAACCTTAGCTGTTTCTTCCAGCGTTTCGCCCCCGACAAATTGCTTAAAGATCGTTTGCCTGATCATTGTTTTTGTGAGTGGGATATGCCATTGTATGGCCAGTGGCGTCATTTTCAGGGCTGCATTAACCAACCAGGGTTTACCCATTATATTAAAAAGGAAGTTAGCTTTTTTTAATTCTCCATTCGATTTGGCCGCAAAAGCAACTTCTGTATTATCGAAGGATATTTTAGTTTGATCTGTCATAATTGGCGTTCGTTAATCGAAATTCCCAAAACAAAAACGAACTGCCAAATATTTAAACATGATAGATATCCTGTTTTATAAAATAATGATCCCTTCCGAAGGTTTACCCGTAAAAATTCAGCAGGGGTTTATCAGCACCTGCAAATGCACTTATCTTTGCAAAAATTTTTAACATGGATAAAAAAGCAAGTGAATCGCTGGTGGTGATGACAGAACTGGTTTTGCCAAACGACACCAACACTTTTGGCAACCTGATGGGTGGCCGCTTAATGTACTGGATGGATATTGCTGCAGCCCTTGCTGCCATGAAGCATTGTGGCGCCCCGGTGGTAACGGCTTCGGTTGATAACATTTCTTTTGAAAACCCCATTAAACTGGGCAACGTAGTTCACATTGAAGCTTCACTCACCCGTTCTTTTAATACCAGTATGGAAGTACACCTGAATGTATGGGGTGAAGACGCCATACAACAATACAAATACAAAAGCAATGAAGCCTATTACACTTTTGTTTCACTTGACCCCAATGGCAAACCAAGGAAAGTTAATAACCTGATACCCGAAACAGAAGTTGAAAAAAAATTATTTGAAGGGGCTTTAAGAAGAAGGCAATTAAGGTTGATACTCGGTGGTAAAATGAAACCCGAAGATGCGGTGGAATTAAAAGCGCTGTTTATAAAAGATTAAAGCCTCACCTCCCTTCCTCCTCTCCGAAAGAGAGGAGGCGGTGCTTTCAACATATCCAAGCCTCAAATCTTCCACTTCATTATTAAGCCTTTCTTCATCAATAAGGCAAAGAGTAATTCATTTATGTACACTCTAAAGTTCGCATCAATCTTCGCTAAGTTCTTCTCTTTTTCCTTCCCCTTCGGTGGAGATAGAGGGGGCTGGTTTAAACTTTTTGCTTTGCTCAATAGCGTCCATGATCTGTTCCAGGATCTGTTCGGTAGAGTCTTCATAATTGATCGGCAAAGGATCTTTAAAAGTAACCGAGAGTTTGGTCCCCTTGTTCAAAAGTTTCAATCCTTT
>JBDSXS010000198.1:0-3750 GCA_039926045.1 Ferruginibacter sp. | reverse complement strand
TTTTTTAAAATGATTATATTTTGATCCTATGATTTGCTGTTGCTATTCTTAATATTCAGATCAACACCACCTAATGCATCTATCAATGCCTTGTATTTAGCAGTTACTTCTGCGGCCTGTTCTTTATCATTTAATATGAGTTTGCCCTTGGTTAAGGAAAGAGAAAAATTATCTTTTTCGATCAGCTTATCTGCAACCAGCGCATCAATAAGCTTGTCTGTAGGCACTTTCAAAGCATTGGCATCAGCTGTAACTGAAACAGTAGTTGTATTTGAAGTATCAGACCTGGTGATCAGCATTTCCTGTTTAACCTGTTGCGGCATGGTATGTTTTGCGGTGGATCCGCCGTACATAGCTGCAAGGGTAGGAGCAATAACCAGGCTCACAATACTCATCAGCTTGATCAGGATATTCATAGACGGGCCTGAAGTATCTTTAAATGGATCTCCAACTGTATCTCCGGTAACAGAAGCCTTATGTGGCTCAGATTTTTTGTAGAACATTTCGCCGTTGATCTCAACACCTGTTTCAAAAGATTTTTTAGCATTATCCCATGCACCACCGGCATTATTCATGAACATACCCATTAGTACACCACTTACTGTAGCACCCGCTAAAAATCCGCCAAGCACTTCAGGTCCAAAAGAAAATCCTACTATCAGTGGAGATAATAAAGCTATTGCACCCGGCAACATCATCTTCTTTAATGAAGCTTCAGTAGAGATCGCCACACACTTATCATATTCTGGTTTGCCAGTACCTTCCATGATACCGGGAATGGTACGGAACTGCCTTCTTACTTCTTCAACCATGGCCATGGCAGCTTCTCCAACCGCACGGATAGCCAATGAAGAGAATATGAACGGGATCATACCACCCACAAACAATCCGGCTAAAACAGGTGCTTTATAAATATCAATGCCTTCAATACCGCTGATACCCACAAAAGCGGCAAACAAAGCCAGCGCTGTTAATGCCGCAGAAGCAATGGCAAATCCCTTACCGGTAGCAGCTGTTGTATTACCAACTGCATCAAGGATATCTGTTTTTTCACGAACATCTTTTGGTAACTCACTCATTTCTGCAATACCACCTGCATTATCTGCAATAGGGCCAAAAGCATCAATGGCAAGCTGCATGGCTGTTGTAGCCATCATACCTGCAGCCGCAATAGCCACACCGTATAAACCTGCACACCAGAAACTCATGTATATACCTGATGCTAAAACTAAAATTGGTAAGAAAGTACTTTCCATACCCATGGCCAGGCCCGCAATGATATTGGTAGCGTGACCAGTACCTGACTGGCGGATGATCGATTTTACCGGGCGCTTGCCCATTGCGGTGTAATACTCAGTGATCATACTCATTAAAGTACCTACTATCAAACCCACCATGATGGCGCCAAACACACCGTTCTTTGTGAACTCATGACCACGCAAGGTCATGGTATCTGGCATTAAAAAGTTTACCAGGAAATAAGAAGCGACTGCAGTTAATACAATCGAACCCCAGTTACCCATATTTAAAGCATTCTGTACTTTTTGCGTGCTCAAGCCTGCACCTTCGCTGATGCGTACAAAGAAAGTTCCGATTATAGAGAATATAATTCCCATGGCAGCGATAAGCATTGGCAATAAGATAGGAGACATCCCCCCAAAATTATCTGTCAGTGCGTTTGTCTCTCTGCCCAAAACCATTGTTGCTAAAACGGTAGCTACATAAGAACCGAAAAGATCAGCGCCCATACCTGCCACATCACCTACATTATCGCCTACATTATCTGCAATGGTTGCAGGGTTACGTGGATCATCTTCAGGAATACCTGCTTCTACTTTACCTACAAGGTCAGCACCCACATCGGCAGCTTTAGTATAAATACCGCCACCCACACGGGCAAATAAAGCGATCGACTCGGCACCTAAACTAAAGCCGGTAAGGATCTCTATGGTTTTCTCCATTTCATGACTGTCAACAGCCGCATGAGGAGCAAATATCATTTTCAATACGATGAACAAACCACCCAAACCTAAAACCGCTAAGCCGGCAACACCCAATCCCATCACACTACCACCGGTAAAAGAAACTTTAAGGGCTTTTGATAAACTGGTACGGGCTGCCTGCGCAGTACGAACATTAGCCTTGGTAGCCACTTTCATACCTATAAAGCCTGCTAAGGCACTAAAGAAAGCGCCAATAACAAAGGCAACAGCAATACTCCAGTGACTGTTAGAATTGGTGTAACCCATTACACCCAATAACAAGGCGCCGATAATTACAAAATACGTGAGGATCTTATACTCAGCTTTTAAGAAAGCCATAGCACCTTCAGCAATATAGGTGCTGATCTCTTTCATGCGGTCGTTACCTGCATCCTGTTTTGAAACCCATGCAAACTTTATAAAAGTGTATAAAAGGCCTACAATGCCCATGGCGGGGATAACATAAATCAAATTGTCCATAAGTAATATTTGTTCTGAATTTTGGACGGCAAAAATAGGGTAAATGAAGGGAAAAACAGGAATTAGGTATTGGGAATTTGCACGAGAGTTGTATAATAGCTCTGTAATGCTAACAATTAGACAAACTGATGAGAATAATTTAAGATATTATCTGCTTAAAAGCATCACCCAGGGAAGCGATAATATCCCGGGCGATCATCGCTTCGGGACTGTATTTGGCTGCGGCAATGTCACCCGATAATCCGTGTAAATAAACGCCTAATAAACAGGACTCAAGCGATGAATATCCCTGGGCAAGTAAACCCGTGAATATCCCGGTGAGCACGTCGCCACTTCCGGCAGTAGCCATGCCGGGATTTCCGGTGCTGTTGAAATAACCAATTCCGCCAGGCGTACTGATAAAACTATAATGCCCTTTTAAAACGATGTAGATGTTCAGTTCTTTTGATTGAAGCAAAGCCAGTTGCAATCTTTTAAGATCATTTTCAGATTGGCCAAACAAACGCTCAAATTCTTTTGGATGTGGTGTAAGTATGGATGATGGAGGGATGGCTTTTAATAATTCTTTATTTGCTGCAATGCAGTTCAATGCATCTGCATCAATGACCATTGGCGCATTTACTTTTTCAAAAATGTCGGCTAGTAATTTTTTATGAGATGGATACATACCTATGCCGGGGCCAATTCCAACGGCATCAAATTTTTCAATACCGGAAGCAGATAAGAGATGATCTTCGCCAGTAACAATACACATCGCTTCCGGAACTGCCGTTTGCAAAATATCGTACCCGCATTTTGGTATGATAGAACTTAATTTGCCGGCACCACTTCTTAAACAGGCAATGGATGAAAGCACTGCAGCTCCTATCATGCCATAAGATCCACAAAGCAAAGCTGCATGTCCATAAGTTCCTTTGTGTGCAAATTTTGAACGGGGTTTATAAATGGTTTTAATGATTTCTTCCCCGATCAATTCAAAACCGGCGGCTTCGGTTTTTTCAAATGCATGGTGCAAACCAATATTCAGCAGGTGAACATCGCCACAATAGATCTCATTTTCAGGTAATAAAAAAGCCAGTTTATAATTTTGAAAGGAGAGGGTATGGGTTGCTTTGATAATGGTATTGCCCTTTGAACTTTTGTCTGCAAACAAACCCGTAGGCAGATCAATGGAAATTATTTCAGCATCAGCATTATTAATATGGTTAACCAACGATGCAGTAATGCCTTCCAGTGGTTTATTTAATCCGCTGCCGAGTAAGGCATCGATCACCAGGTCATTACTATT
>JBDSXS010000197.1:0-13397 GCA_039926045.1 Ferruginibacter sp. | reverse complement strand
ATCGTTATTATTGTACAAGCTAAATTCAATATAAAATGGATAATAATTTTTCAGCACAGGTAAAAGAGATAATCTCCTACAGCAGGGAGGAGGCATTAAGATTGGGAAACGATTTTATTGGAACAGAACATTTGGTATTGGGCTTGATCAGGGACGGAGAGAACACCGCTGTTAAAATATTAAAATCCCTCAATATCGACCTCTTCGAACTCCGTAAAGAAATTGAAATTGCAGTAAAGGATAAGACGGGAAAAAATATTGCAAACATCAATTCACTTCCCCTGACCAAGCAGGCCGAAAAAGTGATCCGCATTACGGTGTTGGAAGCCAAGGCACTAAAGAGTGCTTTGGTGGAGAGTGAACACCTGATGCTTTCCATCTTAAAAAATAAAGAGAACATCGCCACACAGATCTTAAACCAGTTTGATGTGGATTATGATGTGTTTAAGAACGAACTCGGTTTTGTAACCAGCAACCCGCCTTCAGCAGAATTCAGCGACGAAGGTGATGATGATTTTGATGAAGAAAGAAAACAATACGGCGGACAAAAATCACAGCGTGCAGGTGCTGCCAATCAGCCTAAAACAAAAACCCCGGTACTTGATAATTTTGGCAGGGATATAACCCGCCTTGCAGAGAATGGTTCTTTAGACCCGATCGTTGGCAGGGAAGTGGAAATTGAAAGGGTTTCACAGATCCTCTCACGACGCAAAAAAAATAACCCCATTTTAATTGGTGAACCGGGTGTGGGTAAAACCGCTATAGTAGAGGGATTGGCTTTAAGGATCGTGCAGCGCAAAGTATCCCGTGTGTTATTTGATAAAAGAGTAGTGAGTTTGGACCTGGCTGCACTGGTTGCCGGTACAAAATACCGCGGCCAGTTTGAAGAAAGGATGAAGGCCATCATGAACGAACTGGAAAAGAACAGGGATGTTATTTTATTTATCGATGAGATACATACCATTGTTGGTGCAGGTGGTGCAAGCGGATCTTTAGACGCTTCTAATATTTTTAAACCGGCTTTGGCAAGAGGAGAATTACAATGTATTGGTGCATCCACTCTCGATGAGTACCGCATGCATATAGAAAAGGACGGTGCCCTGGACCGCCGTTTTCAAAAAGTACTTGTTGAACAGCCTTCAGTTGAAGAAACAATAGAAATTTTAAATAACATAAAAAGCAAGTACGAAGATTATCACAATGTAACTTATAGTCCAGATGCCATTGCAGCCTGTGTAAAACTGAGCGACCGGTACATGACTGACCGGTTGTTACCGGACAAAGCCATTGATGTGCTTGATGAAGTAGGCGCCAGGAAGCATATTAAGAATATTAATGTTCCTCCTGAAATTATTGAACTGGAAAAAAAGATAGAGGACATCAAGCTTGAAAAAAATAAAGTAGTGAAGAGCCAGCGTTTTGAAGAAGCTGCTTCATTGCGGGACACGGAGAAGCGTTTGCAGGAAGATCTGGAAGCCGCAAAAAATGCCTGGGAAGAAGAAAGCAAACACAAACGTTTTCCAATTGAAGAAGAGGATATTGCTGAAGTAGTGCACATGA
This sequence comes from Ferruginibacter sp., assembly GCA_039926045.1. GTDB lineage: Bacteria > Bacteroidota > Bacteroidia > Chitinophagales > Chitinophagaceae > Ferruginibacter. The sequence continues at coordinate 11,837 of JBDSXS010000197.1, read as the reverse complement.
TGACCGGCATACCGGTTAAAAGAATGGTACAGGCCGAAACAGATAAGTTACGCCGTATGGCTACCGATCTGCAGGGGGCCGTGGTTGGGCAACAGGACGCCATTTCAAAAGTGGTTAAAGCTATCCAGCGTAACCGGGTAGGATTGAAAGATCCAAAAAAGCCAATAGGTACATTTATTTTCCTGGGGCCAACCGGGGTTGGTAAAACGGAATTAGCCAGGTCGCTTGCCAGGCATATGTTCGACAGTGATGATGCACTGATCCGGATCGATATGAGTGAATACATGGAAAAGTTTACGGTGAGCCGTTTAATTGGCGCACCTCCGGGTTATGTAGGTTATGAAGAAGGTGGCCAGTTAACAGAAAAGGTGCGTCGTAAACCTTATTGTGTTATTCTACTGGATGAAATTGAAAAAGCACATCCGGATATCTATAATATTTTATTGCAGGTGCTGGATGATGGCCAGTTAACGGATGGTATGGGTCGTAAAGTTGATTTTAAGAATACCATGATTATCATGACATCCAATATCGGGGCCCGCCAGTTGAAAGATTTTGGGGACGGGGTAGGTTTTGCCACCGCTAATCGTATGGAAAATGCAGATGAGAATAATAAAGCAGTAATTGAAAAAGCATTGAAGCGTACTTTCAGTCCGGAGTTCTTAAACAGGATAGATGATGTGGTTGTATTTAATTCGCTGACCAAAGAAAATATCTTCGAGATCATTGATATCGTGATGCAGGGTGTGACCAAACGCCTGACCAATCTTGGGTTGTCGATGGAACTAACACCGGAAGCTAAAAGCTTTATTGCAGATAAAGGCTACGATTCTCAATTTGGTGCAAGGCCATTGCACAGGGCCATTCAAAAATACCTGGAAGATCCATTGGCTGAAGAAATATTGAACATGAATATCAAGAATGGCGATATCATGGTTGCAGAAATGGATGAATCAGGTGAAAAAATAAAATTCACATTAAAAAAGGAAGAAAAGAAAAAGGAAAAAAAATCTGAAGCTTAATTAATATTTAAAATAACGCTATAAAAAAATCGCTCAATTATATTGAGCGATTTTTTTTCGGGGGTATTAAAGGAACCAATTACCGGTGTACATAAATTTTCCTGGTGATCAGGTCATCTTTCAATTTTATTTTTACATAGTATATTCCGGAAGGATTGTTAGACAGATCGGGTAGCTGTATTTTATTTTCACCTGCCTGTATTTGCAGCATGGAAACTTTTACCCGTTTGCCCTGTACATTCCAAATGGTGACTTCTGCTGTTTCTTTAACTGGGGCATTCAAATAAATCCAGGTCTCACCTGGCGTGGGATTTGGAAATATAGAGGCATCATTATTAGCAAAACCTGTATTTTTTAAGGTGATAATGTTGCTGTATATAACCCGCCCATCCCTGGTGTGGATCTTTAGCCTGTAAAAAATGATCGATCTGTTGGTTGCTGTAAATGGATACCTGTACGAATAATCAGCCAGGTTAATTTCGTTGCCTGCATTCAAAACTGCAAGTTGCATAAAATCGCGGTTGTTGAAGCTATATTCAATTTCAAAACTTCTTCCTTCCCTGTTATTTGATACCTGCCATTTTAACTCTACATCATTATTTAAACGCCGTACATTAAAATCGATCAGCCTGATATCGAGTACCCTGCATACACTGTCAAAAAGCATAACTACAGAATCCTGTGAATAAAACGGACACAGGGGGTGGAGTTTCTGAGTGACCAAATAAGTGCCTGGTCTGTCCACAACTATTGAGATCCCAATGTTGGTTCCCACAATACGACCATTAGTTGTGCTCCAGGTGTACAGTGATGTGGGATTCGGATTGATAACATTTATGGTGGTGGGAGGAAATATTTCACAGAAATATACGAATTCAGTAAATGCATCCACGGGTGGATAATCAAACATTCTGAATGGGGCGATAAAATCTTTTAGCTCTGCCGTGAATGCCGTAGAAGCCCTGGTTTTTATCAACACTCTCCGGAAAGGAGTACCACAGGGATTGTTACTAAAGTTGCCCGGGTCTATACCAAGCTTTGTAAGGTTTACGGAAAATTCCATAAACTGGTTCGTTGTGTATGAGGTAACCACTGTATTGCTTTGAAGAACTATTGAGAAGGGGCCTCCCCATACACCATTAACCGATTGTAATCCTGTATAAAAGGCGCCTGTAGTTTTGGGCAAAATACTGGCATATCCATAGGTAGCTCCAGCAGCAGCCCCATCAAAAAGACCACCCCATTTAAAATTAGTCGGTGTAAGTAACAAAGAACTCTGGTGTACCCAGATCCTTGCTTGTACCAACGTAAGCGTAGAACTGCCATATTCTGCGCTAAAAATAATATCCCCGGCCCTCGTCACATTACCTGCTGCATCAAATAACCATGCGGTATGGCCGGCATCGGGGCCATAACCGCCAAAGACACGGTTTGTCCGATCGTAATAAATATCTGTTTGATACAATTCAAAATCAAAATAACGGTTACCTGTGGTATTATCGAGCGACATACCGCCAAACATCCAGAGCGAATCTGTAACATTCGGGCCTGCTCTTCTTACATGCGTAAAACCATCCAGTATGTCATTTTTATCAGGGATGTTTTGCGCTACCGGGCAGCTCCAGCTTGCCGGACTCATACCATTTTTATTGCTGCCTGAGGCAAAAACCGTTGAATCAGTGCCATGAAAATCTCGGTGGAAGATCGCATCCAATACAAGCCTGTTATTTACCGTACTATAGGCCGGAGGTCGCATGAGCCTCGAAAAAGGCCACATTCTTGAGGCAGGGTTTGAAGCATATCTTGCTACTATTGCTGCCGCCCCGGCAGTGTCAATCATAAATTGACCTGTTCCTGCGGTACCATTATTAAACCAGTCATCAGCAGCGGAATTAATAGCTCCATTAAAATAATTAGCCCTTAGATCTGCATCTACACCAAAATTGGCTTTTATTACAGGTATTGTAATTTGAGCATAGGTTGAATGAATGCAACCAAAAGCAAGTAAAAAAGATAAAATTGTTTTCATAAGCTTATCACTTTTAAAGTGAAATTGGATTGTGGATACTTGACCACTTCATGTTTAAGGGATCTCCGTGGTATAGATAGCCGATACAATTGTACGGTTATCATTCAGCACTGCTATGATCCGGTAACTAAGTGAACCTGGTAATTGCGGTGAATCAGTGAATTTAAATATCGGGGAGTTGGTACAAGGTAACACCCCGATGGTTTGCCATACAGAATAAGGATCATTGGGATCTTCGTAAGTATTTTCGATAGTAAAACTGCTTACTCCGGAATTATCATTCATACCCCATTGTACAGTTACGTTTTGCCCCTGCTTATGTCCTCTTATAAAACGAAAGGATGTTTCTATATGTTTAATTTCAGAAACCTTTGCAGGTTCTGCAAGTTTTACAGATGAATTAGAAGCCCAGTTAGATGCAACAATTTGCGTGCAGCTAAAAACAATCGCGATTAAAAAAATTGCTTTCATAGTATAGATTTTTAAATGATAAATACAAAAAATATTATAATTCTTTATCTTTTCATTTAGCAGCAGATACAGTAGTCAGGGTATTGTATTAAGCTAAACTTAAAAAGTAAACAGTTGCTGCATTTTAAATACATTCGCATTTTAAAACGCTGATGCAGTTTTGTGTTCTTGCCGGAGTTTGGCGTTAAGAGGGTAAATTGGGTACTTATATGAAACAGAGCATAGAATAATTTATTGTATAAATAAGTAAGTTTTTTTTAAACAACACAGATTCAATGTTTTAATACGATGAAAAAGGTAATAATTACGATTGATGGCTGGTCGTCTTGTGGTAAAAGTACGTTGGCAAAACAACTGGCTAAGGCACTTGGCTACGTTTATATAGACAGTGGCGCCATGTACAGGTCGATAACCCTTTATTTTTTGCGTAATCATATTAACTGGCTTGACACCGAGCAGGTGAATAACGCCTTACACCAAATTATCATTTCATTTAAATTCAATGATAAAACACAGCAATCCGAAGTTTATTTGAACGATGAGAACGTAGAATATGTTATCAGGGACCTTGTTATTGCCGAAAAAGTAAGTGAAATAGCAGCTATTAAAGAAGTGAGGACCTTTGCAGTTGCCCAACAACAAAAAATGGGAGCACATAAAGGAATTGTTATGGATGGCAGGGATATAGGAACAACCGTTTTTCCAGATGCCGAACTTAAGTTCTTTATGACCGCAGATATAGCTGTACGCGTAGAAAGAAGATATATAGAGATGTTTGAAAAGAACCCGAATACATCCATCGATGAGGTTAAGGCAAACCTTGAAATGAGAGACTATATTGATTCTAACAGGGAAATAAGTCCTTTACGAAAAGCTGCAGACGCTATTGAACTTGACAACACTTCTTTAAGTATTGAGATGCAACTGGAAATTGCATTGGAAATTGCAAAAAAGAAGATTGTTTAAATCATTTTTGCCTAACTACTAAAAAATAATATCCCTAATATTTGGATTATATGAATTTTATTCTATTTTTGTCATCCTTTAAGCCTAAGCCACATATCCCATCTATAGGATTATATCCTAACATAAAAGCCAGCTAGTTTTAATATTCTGAAAATCCCGGGATCTGAACATAATGATTTGTCATTAATAAGATGTAGATACTGACTTTTTGCATATCGATCCGAAAAATCTTCAATTCCTTCCTGATAGCCCGATCCAACCCCCTTGAGCCTATTATCTAATAATTTATTTATTAACGCTTATACTTAACCTACTACCTAATGCCTAAGATCGCAAAGATTTTTACAAAGACCATATTGTTCGCATTGGTTGCGAATTTAATCATTGGCAACTCAGCCTTTGGACAAATAGCTCAAAGGGGTGGTTCAACCAACGCTATTTCAACCACCACCTCAATAACGATCGCTAAGCCAACAGGTGTTGTGTCAGGTGATGTTATGATCGCCAACATTGCCCAGGGAGGTAATAATAATACTGCCGCTTCTTTATCCGGCTGGACAATAGTTGATGGCAGAAGCCTCGGTAGCGGTGGTGCAAACCGTTATGGTACTGTTTTATACAGGGTGGCCGATGGAACCGAAGGAGCAAATTTTATATTTACCCTTGGTGCCGGCGTTGATGCTGCTTCAGGATCTGTCATTGCTTTTTCAGGTGTTAATGCAACTGGCGGTGTTAAGGCAGATGGCTCAGCGGGTGGTCCGTTTGATGTTGACCCCGGTACATTAAACCTGGAGGGGAATGCTTCAACTATAGCTACGGCTTTAGGTATTACTACAGTTTCTGCAAATGCTGCTGTTATAATGCTCTCAGCAGCCGCAGGTAATAACCCAACATGGAGTTCATGGACATCCACTTCTCCCGGAGGATTAACTGAATTATACGACAATCCAAATGGCAGCAATACGAAATCATCAGTAGGCGCAGCATGGGCTATTAAAGCAACCGGTGGTGCAACCGGAAACGGAACAGCATCATTATCTCCCGGAGAACGCAATGGTTCGATCTTAATAGCACTGAAACCTAATCCTTCAGCAACTCTTAGCCCTTCGGGCACAAGGTATATTCTGGTAGGTGGTTCTGTGAGTTTAACTGCAACAGCTGCAAATTATTCCGGAAGCGGAAATTATACTTATACATGGACCGCAGCTGGTGCAACCATTCCGGGTGCAAATCCAAATAATATTGCAGCTTCATCAGATTCAAAAAGTCTTACTTACGCTGCAGCTGGTACGTATACGGTGAGAGTAACTATTGCCAGGTCGGGTTCTGCTACATTGTTAACCAATATAACAACTGTGATCGTAGCGCCAGTTCCGGCTGTTCCAAATATGTGGGCATCTTCATCTAATGGTACACAAATATCAGGCTACACGGTGGTCAACGGAATATATATAAACGGGCCAACTAATATTTTTGCCCCTACTTTTCCGGGCACTACAACCGGCGGCACTACCACTGCAGCAATAGGTAAGAACGACCAGGGTGGCCCCCTCGATGGGTATTTTTATTGGCTGCCAAATACTGCAGGTAATGGGGGAGTAGTGGAAGTATTTGCTGCTACTTCTACCGGTACAGATCACACACGTATTGGTTCTGTTGATGTAAATGGTAGTAACACCAGTAATTTAGGTTTTGTTCGTTTGGGCATGGGCCCCGATGGAAATGGTTGGATATTAGCCGGAGATGCTACTAATTTATACCTGGCTAAATTCATGTCAAATGGTGTAAACCCGGTAACTATTACTACAGTCCCTCTTATTTTATCAGGTGGCTTTATTTCCACTTTTCAGAATGGAGATGTTTGTGTATTGGGAAATAACAATTTGTATGCGCTCGCTAATGATGGTAGCGGTCTTACCCAGATATTTATCGGTTCTTTAAATAACCCAACAGTTACACTTACCAAGAAATGGGACCTGGTTGATCAAAGTAATGTTCCTTTTACAGGATCTGTGAACGGAGTTGCATTTGATGCAATAGGTTCCTTATACATCACCACTGCTGTTGGGTTATATTTTATTGACCAGGCGACTATTAATGGTCCTGCCGGAACAGTACAATGTACCCTGATCGATCCAGAAACAGGTTTACAGGATCTGGGTTCTGCCTGGTTCCCAACAGGATCCACGCTTCCGGTTACGCTTGTAAATTTCCTGGGTAGTTATGATAAACAAAAGACCACGCTGATGTGGGAAACTGAAAATATGATGAATTTCAGCCATTTTGAAATTGAGCGTAGTACAACAGCCGGCAATTTTGCCAGTGTAGGTATAAAGAATCCCCAGGGTAATGGTATGTCAAGAACCCAATACCAGTATGTTGATGATCTATCGGGCGTGAATGGCTCAACATTCTATTACAGGCTGAAGATGGTGGATATTGATGGGCACTTTAAATATAGCAATGTGCTCGTGATCCGGAAAGATAAAAAAACTACTGATCTCGTCGTTAACCCTAACCCTGTAATGAGTGGCGTTAATAAAGCTACAGCCAATTTCACTACATCCACCAGTGGTAAAATTAATTTTAATGTTATTGATATGTCAGGCAAAGTGGTTCTGACGCAGCAAAACAGTGTTTCTCCTGGAAACAACAGCGTTACTATCAATAACCTGGACCGCCTTCAGTCTGGTATTTATATGCTGCAGCTACATGATGGTGAAACAAGAACAACAGCCAAATTTTATATTGTTCATTGATATGTGATATGAAAATAAAATGAGTAAAGAATTTCGATAACCAAGCACAAGCAGAAGATGTCCCTCCGCCTTAACCGGGGGGCTCTTTTTTTTAGCTTGTAAACTTATGCAGGATCTCTTCGGTTGAGCTGGCTGAGGGATAAAAAGAAATGATCTTTTCGATCACGCCTTCCACCAGTGCATCAGGGCAACTGGCACCACTGGTCATTAAAATTTTAACCGGATCTTTTTGAGGGAGAAAGTTTTCTGTTACCGTTTCTGTTTTATTGTGAAAATTAAAATGCTGTATGGTTGTACCGGAGATCATTTTTTCTTCATTATTGATAAAATACGTAGGCAATTTTTCTTCACACAATTCTACTAAATGAGAAGTGTTGCTGCTGTTATAACCACCCACTACAATAGCCAGATCAGCTTCTGTTTCCAGTAAGCCATAAACGGCAGACTGGTTATCATTGGTTGCATAACATAGCGTATCCCTGGTATCGGCAAAGCGATCGCCAATATTGTTATCATTGAGATCATACTTTGTTAGCATTACCTGTTTTAAGAGATCAGAAATTTCCTGGGTGTCGCTTGCCAACATGGTAGTCTGATTAACAACACCGATCCGTTCAAGGTCTTTAGATACATCAAAGCCATCCGAAAACTTACTGCTGAATTCCTGGTTGAACAGCGCTATATCTTTTTCACCCGTAATGTATTTACTCAATGCAATGGCATCGGTCATGTCATTTACAATAACTGTGGGAGTATGGGCCGATGCATGTGAAAAGGTGGCCCTGGTTTCTTCATGTGTTGGTTTGCCATGCACTACAACCGTATAATTTTTTTTGGCAATTTGCTCACTCCGGTTCCATACTTTTTCCACAAAGGGACAGGTAGTATTGTATTTGTGTGTTTCAATCCCAATGGATTCGAGTCTTTTTTCAATATCCAGTGTTGTGCCAAAAGCCGGAATGATCACAATATCAGCCGCAGTCAATGATTCAAAGGGAATTACCTGTTGACCGTGGGTATCCTGTAAAAACTGCACGCCTTTTTCTAAAAGGTCAGCATTTACCTGCGGGTTATGTATCATTTCACTTAACAGGAAAATTCGTTTGCCGGGATTTTCTTCTATTGTTCTGAAAGCGATGTCAATGGCATTTTCGACGCCATAACAAAAGCCGAAATGACGGGCAAGGTAAATGTGGACTGGTCCAAAATCCAGCAGGGCCGGGCCGAAATCCTTCTTCATCTTATCCAGCTGCTTTCGCTTATTCTTAATAGCAGCAATTAAAGGACTGCGGTAAATAATAGGAACATTAAATTGTTTCATGATAATAGATAACAGCCGCAAAGGTACATTGTTGAGCCCAAAATCATTTGTTATGTACATTTACAAGGGTGCATTCCAAATTGTCGCTACTGATTTCGGTCGGTGGGGACACCGACCGAGGAGGTGCCGTGGTTTGTGTCCCCACAAACCACTTGTCACAGAATGCACCCCATTTACAAACAACAGTGCGTACATTTGAATGTATAGATTTGAATTTAAACCTGGTAAGAAATGAGTAAGGAAAAATACAAAAGAGCTGCCTGGATAGCCGATACGAATATTTATGAAGTAAATATCAGGCAATATAGTGATGAGGGCACTTTTAATGCTTTTGCCAAATCTTTACCCAGGTTGAAAGATATGGGCGTTGAAGTGCTTTGGTTAATGCCCATTCATCCCATAGGAAAAAAGAACAGGAAAGGAACATTGGGGAGTTATTATTCGATCTCTGATTTTAAAGGAATTAATCCTGAATTTGGAACAGCAGCCGATCTGAAAGACCTGGTAAAACTGGCTCATGATTCAGGGATGAAACTGATCATGGATTGGGTAGCCAATCATGCTGCCTGGGATAATGTATGGACAACAGATCATCCTGAATATTTTGTAAGAGATGCCGCGGGGAATTTTAAACCGCCATACGACTGGACAGATGTGATACAGATCGATCATAATAATATTGCACAACAGGACGCCATGATCGATGCGATGAAATACTGGGTCACCGATTTTGATATTGATGGTTACCGTGCAGACCTGGCACATTTAACGCCGCTGGATTTTTGGAAAAAAGCAAGGACAGCTATTGAACCTTTAAAGAAGGATATGTTTTGGCTTGCCGAATCTGAAGAAATAAATTATCATGAGGTTTTTGATGCAACATTTACCTGGGAATGGATGCACAGCACTGAAAATTTTTATGAAGGAAAGATAGGCTTACCAGGTTTGTATGATATACTGGCTAAATATGATACCGTTTTTCCGGCTGAAGCTTACCGTATGTATTTTACAAGTAACCATGATGAGAATAGCTGGAACGGGACAAGTGATGAAAAATATGGAAACATGCTGAAAGCTTTGATCGTATTCACTAACACATGGAACGGGATACCGATGGTTTACAGCGGAGAGGAATTGCCAAACATGAAACGGCTTCGGTTTTTTGAAAAGGATGCCATTGAATGGACAGGTGAATTTGAATTACATGATCTTTATAAAACCTTATTTGCATTACGAAAAAGAAATGCAGCACTCCGGGCTGCCGATGGGGCTGTTACTACTTTTCATATCATTACCGAAGGAGGAAAGAATGTCATGGCATGGTTACGTAAAAATGAAAATGATGAAGTGCTTGTTTTCCTGAATTTGAGCAATGAAAAAACCGGGTTCATCATTAAAGATCAACTCATATCCGGTATTTATGTCAATGTGTTTGATAATTCAGATATTCATTTAACTCCCGATAGGTTCATTAAAATGCAACCCTGGGATCATTTGGTTTTTGAAAGAAAATACTAGTACAAAAAAAGGCATCCGCCAGCTGGCGGATGCCTTTTTTTGTAAATTCATTTTTATTTATTGATCACTTAATGAAATAGGGTATTCATATACACCTTCATAACCCGGGTAGAACCCGCTGATGGTAATATCTTTGTTAGAGCCAATCAATGCCTTCAGTTCTTCCACAGTTTTCACTTCTTTGTCATTTACTTTTAAAATAATAAAGCCATCTTTCATCCTGGTCTGGTCGTTTAAGGCTCCTTCATTTATTTTCTTCACAACAACCCCGCCGGCAACGCCATATTCTTTTGCTTTTTTGGCATCAAGCGTCGCAAGGTCTGCACCAAGTGCTTCCAATACAGCTTCAGTTTTTACCACTTCATAGTTACCTGCTTTATTTTTTAAAGTTACCACAACTGCATTCTCCTTGCCATTCCTTATATAGGTCACTGGTAATTTATCACCCGGTTTCTGGCGGCTTATTATACCCTGCATTTCTGCACCATTACTGATCTCAGTGCCATTTATTGTTTTAAGGAGATCGCCTTTGCGGATTCCTGCGGCATAAGCAGCACCATCCATAGTTGCTTCTGTAACATAAATACCTTCTGCACCCAACGGAATTCCCTGCTTTTTTTTCTCATCATCATTATAATCACTGGCATTTACAAAACTTACACCTAAGAATCCTCTCTGTACAGTGCCAAACTTGATGAGGTCATCCACAACTTTTTTTACAATATTAACCGGTATCGCATAAGAATATCCTGAATAGTAACCGGTAGGCGAAGCTATGGCCGAGTTAACACCAACCAATTTACCGTCTGTGGTTATTAATGCACCGCCACTGTTACCCATATTTACGGCAGCATCGGTTTGTATAAATGATTCCACACCAGCTCTTGCATCCCCGCTTTTATCTTTATTCAATCCCAATGTTCTGGCTTTTGCACTGATGATACCGGCTGTTACCGTGGTCTCTAAATTCAACGGATAACCAATGGCTAAAACCCATTGCCCGATCTTTACATCATCTGAATTGCCATATAATAAGAATGGTAAAGCAGTAGCATCGATCTTGATAACTGATATATCATAAGAAGGATCGGTACCAATTACTTTTGCTTTATAGGTTTTTTTGTTACTGAGTGTAACGGTAATTTCATCTGCATTTTCAACCACATGGTTGTTGGTTACGATATAACCGTCATCACTGATGATAACACCTGAACCGCTTGCTCTTTGTTCGGGTATGATATTTCTGCCACGTCCACCAAACAATTGGTTAAACATATCATCATCTAACAGATCACTGAAAGGATTATTGGGTTGCCTTTTTGGTAAACTGTTACTTACCTGTTTGGCATTTGTTTTTGTTTTGATGTGAACAACCGCGGGTGTTGCTGCTTGGGCAGGGGCTGTAAAATCAACAGCATTGCCCGGAGGGGTAGTGCCATCAAACAAACCGGCATATTTATAATTTGCAGGAACTACACCTTCCTGCTGGCCGGCATAACTGTTATTTTTTCCAACATAAGTTCCATAACCCCAGATCACACCCAGGGTTGTAACAGCACTAATGGTAACTGTAAAAAAAATTTGTTTCCATTTCATTTTTCGTAGGTTTTATTTAGTTCAACAATTTTTTTAAAGCTTTTGTTTTAAACAGAACTGATCATTCATCAACTCCTGTGCCTGTTTGTACAAAATAACGAAGCAATGACAAAATGTTCTTTACCAACTGCCATCTTTAACAATTAATTAGGAAG
>JBDSXS010000196.1:0-6122 GCA_039926045.1 Ferruginibacter sp. | reverse complement strand
ATCCAGCATCCAGCATCCAGAATCCAGTATCCAGCATCCAGTATCCAGTATCCTATATTAAAATTTCAGATTCACCCCCACCATAAAATTAAATCCTGCCATAGGAAAATAAAAATTCTCTGTAGTTAATTCACCGCCATAAATATAACTGAAGCTATAACCATTGGGTTCGTACTTTTTATTGAATACATTATTCAGTTGCAGTATCAAACTCGTTGCTTTAAATATCTTATGCGCTATCAAATAGCTTAGCCTGATGTCCTGTAAATAATAGGGATTTAAACTCCTGCTTTGTTGAGAAGTGTTATCCAGGTATTGCCTGCCAACATATTTGCTGATCAAACTGATCTCCCCGTTTGTAACAGGAATAAAATTGATGCTGCCACCGGCAATGATTGAAGGAGAATAAGAGATATCTGTTTTGCTGTAGAATTTTGTTTGTTGTCCGCCATTGTCATAATCATCGAGGTACTCTGTAAAATTCATTATTTTGTTTTCGCTGAAAGTTATGTTGGCCGCAAGGTTCACCCAGCTACTGATTGTTGTTTTGCCCTGTAGTTCAATGCCTGCCCGGTAACTTTTCGGGATATTTGTGCGGGTATAAGCACCCACATCATTGATCTTACCGGTTAATACCAGTTGGTCCCTATAACGCATATAATAGAGGTTGGCGCCAAAAGAACAGGCCTTGCTCTTTTTTTCAAAGCCTAATTCAATGTCATGTAAACGTTCTGCTTTAGGCTGTTGGGTATTACCCGCTTCAAAGTCATCACGGTTAGGTTCCTTACCTGCAAGCGCATAAGATGCAAAGGCCTGCCAGTTTTTGTTGGTATAGGTCACCCCCAGTTTCGGGTTCAGGAAAGAATAATTTTCTTTTATTTCCAAACCCGGGTTGTACCTGAATCCATGGATCCTGTAATCAATATTCCTGAACTGTACATCAACAAAACTCTGCCAGTTGTTGTTCCATTGCTGTGTCCATTTATTGTAAACAGAGAGATCTTTTTTATACGCGGTAAGGTCATACCAGCGGTGATCCATTGGCACAGCAGCCTGTACTTCGGCCCATTTTAATTTGCCGTAGTGACTGCCATCATAAGCATTATACCCCCCTCCAAAGATCAGTTGCGTTTTATTTTTTTGGTACTGCATAGAAAAAATGCTTCCATAAAAATAATTATCCAGCCATAGTTGCCGCACCAGGTCGGTTTCCGTTATTATTGTTGTGCCGTTATTATAATCCGGCAAGCCATAATCCGAAAGGCTTTGTTGCGCCTTGTATTGTTCATAATAACCTTTACCCCTGGTTAAAAAGGCAGCTATATTTCCTTTCCAGTAGCTGTTGAATTTGTGATTATAAAAAAGCTGGTAATGTGTTTGGGTATAATTGTCCGTTTCATTATCATATGGTTCACCCGGTTTTTCGGTGCCGCTCGGATTATTGGTGCGATCTGTTTTTAATAAATATTCCGCTACACCATTCCAGGCCTGGTAGGTTTTTTCTTTGCCCGAAAAAATATTCAGCCTGAGTGAATTTGTTGAATTCACAAAAGCAGTGCTCAGGTAAAAAGACTTCAGGTCAGATCGGGCCCGGTCAATATATCCATCACTGCTGAGCAGGCTTACCCTCCCGTCAATGGTAAAATGCTTTCCGATCATTCCGCTGCCAAACTGGATATTGTTTTTGAAAGTATTGAATGAGCCGGCACTATTGTTTGTTGAGGCATAAAAATCTTTATTCAATTCATTTGTAAATAAATTAATGCTGCCTCCAAAAGCGCCTGCACCATTTGAGGAAGTACCCACTCCACGTTGAACCTGGATACTGTTTGCAGATGATGCAATATCCGGCAGGTCAACAAAAAATGTACCCTGGCTCTCCGCATCATTATACGGAATGCCGTTCAGCGTAACATTGATCCGGGCAGCATCTGTACCACGTATGTGTATACCGGTATAGCCAACGCCATTGCCTGCATCTGAATTAACGACAACAGAAGGCGTTTGATCCAATAAAAAAGGAAGGTCCTGCCCCAGGTTATTTTGCTCAATATCTTTTTTGGTAAGATCTGTTTTGGCAAATGGTGCCTTATCAGCCGCCTTTATGGCCAGCACTTCAACCGGCTGCAAATAAGCCGTGTCATTGAATTTTTTTTCTTTTTGCGCAAATAGAACTACAACAGCAATACATAAAAGGGTAGTCAGGAATAACTTTTTCATTGTAAAATATTGAGCTGAAGATCCGGGGGAGTTTATCCGTTCATACCCAACCCTGGTGAGGCCGGGGGCGACTTTTCTCCCTTCGCAGGCATTATCCTGTGCAGGTTATCGGGTATTATCTCAGCCTTTTTGTGATACTTCGACAAACGCAGTATGACAAAAAAAGCACCCCGGAAATTCAAACGGTTAAAAGAGCTTTGAAGGTCAAAGGTAAAGGAGTTTGAGATAAATTTTTAAAATTGTGTAACAAAAACAAATGCCGGTACGTATAAATAAGCAAGTATAGCCATGAAATGATTAATGATTACCTCAAAAGAGATTTTTTATTTCCCACAAAGGCATGAAGATCATAGTGTCCTTCGAGCCTTTGTGGGAGAGCCTTTTGAGAGAACCTGCTGATCGTTTGGTCTTTTTAAAACCATAAATCAATAAAGATGAAAAAATTATTATTTTCACTTGTTTCAATGATTTCCTTGTCTGCTTTTGCACAGGAAACTAAAGTGATCAACGATGCCAATGCAACTCCCCGTACATTAAGCGGAAGTTTTACAGCCATATCTGTTTCAAGTGGTATTGAGCTGTATATGACCCAGGGTAATGAGGAATCAGTTGCCGTAAGTGCGTCTGATCAAAAACACCTTGACCGTTTAATGACCGAAGTGGTGAACGGCACATTAAAGATCTATTACGATAACAAAGGCATGAGCTGGAAATCTGGTAACAGGAAATTAAAAGCATACGTATCTTTTAAAACGCTGGTAAAATTAAGTGCATCGGGTGGTTCTGAAGTGAAAGTTAACGGCAGTATAAATGGGGAGAAACTGGATTTGGATGTTGATAGTGGTTCTCAGTTTACCGGTGCCATAAATGCAAAACAGCTTTCTGCAGAGGTAAGCAGTGGCGCAGAAGTGAATGTTAGCGGTAAGGCTGATAAATTAACAGTAGATGTAAGCAGCGGAGCTGAATTTGACGGTTATGATTTTGCAACAGACTATTGTGATGCAGAAGCCAGCAGCGGTGCAACAGTGCATGTTACCATCAACAGGGAATTAAGTGCTAAAGCCAGCAGCGGAGCCGATATCCGTTACAAAGGTGCAGCATTGATCAGGGATATTAAGATCAGCGGTGGTGGTGCGGTTAAAAGATCTTAATTTTCGAATACAAAAATAGTGATGATGAAAAAGATAATTTTAGTTTTGGTTGTGATGTGTTTTGCAATAGCATCACGTGCTCAAAATGATATTGTGGTTGATCCCAATGCATCAGCAAGATCATTGAACGGAAGCTTCAGTTCGATAAAGATCTCGGGTGGTATCGACCTGTATTTATCCCAGTCGGATAATATTGCCATTGCTGTAAGTGCTGCCAGTGAAAATTTTAAAGAAGGGATAAAAACAGAAATAGCGGATGGTACGCTGAGGATCTTTTATAAAGGAGACAAAAGCTGGAAAAGGAAGGATCGCAAATTAAGGGTGTATGTTTCTTTTAAAGAGTTGAAAAAAATTGATGCTTCGGGTGCATGCGATATTACTGTTGCGGGCAGTTTAGCGCTTGCTGACCTTGAAATTCTAATGTCAGGTGCATGTGACTTTACCGGCATGGTAAAACTAAATACATTATCGCTTAACCTTAGCGGGGCATCAGATGTAAGGATCTCCGGAACAGCAAATACGGTTGATATTATGAGCAGCGGCGCAAGTGATGTTAAAGGATACGACCTGGTTACAGATAACTGCAATGCCAATGTTTCAGGTGCTTCTGATATTAATATTACGGTGAACACACAACTAAATGCAATTGCCAGTGGGGCCAGCAATGTTTATTTCAAAGGATCTGGCTTGATCAAGGAAATGAACAGCAGTGGCTCAAGTAATATTAGCAGGAAGAATTGAATGCCCAAAACCGATAATGTCTGCAGCCGGTTTTGAGCGTTGGGTAACCTTATAGTGTTTGATAATGCTCCCTTCAAACGCTATAAGGTTTTGGCATGCTGCATGGCCATGTCGCAAACCTTATAGGGTTATTTCCCAAAAGCCCATATCAAAAATGCCGGAAACTGCCTGCTCCAGGTGTCGGGGTCATGTTTGCCATTTGCATCTTCCACGAACCTAATATCTTCAGGCAGACAAACATTTTTATTTTTAATTAATTCTACCAGGTCCCTGGTATCATCAACCACGTCAATAATTCCATCCTTATCCCTGTCGCCTTCTTCTTCTTTATCGCCGGCATAAAACCAGTATTTAAGCGCCGGCTTTTTTCTCGATGCTTTTAATTTTTCAAAGATGATCCTGTTTTTCTCATCTGAATAATCTGCAGCCTTATCATCTTTATCCCGCCACCAGAACGAGCCTGAAAACACACCAACCTTATCGATCTTATCTGCATGGTTCCAGGCAATATCAAATGCAGATAAGCCACCCAACGAGCATCCGGCAATGACCACTGTTTTGAATTTACGTACTGTTGCATTCTTTTTGGCAAAGGGATAAAGTTCATTATTGATAAATGCATCGTATTGATCAGCTTTATCCCCACGGTTTAAAAAATCGGGATGCCCTGCAACACCATATTCTTTCATCCTGTCCCCGGCGTGCACACCCACGATCAGTAGTGGTTTAATTAGTTTCTTTTTATATAAGCTGTCCATTATTTCTTTTATCCTCAACTGTTCCATATCCTGCCCGTCGTTCAGGATCAATAGATTCAATTCAGTTTTATCATCGGGCATGGGTGTATGGATGATGGTTAATTTAACATGGCGCTGTAAATGCCGGCTGTAAATTTCATCATCCTGCTGCTTTATTTTGCTTTTGCAACTGAAAGCCGTAAGCAGCGCCGTTATTAGCATCGCGGGGAATACATATTTTTTAATCATGGTCAAATCTACTGAATCAAAGTTTATTATTTGGCAGCAAAGCTGTAAAACCTTAGTTTTTATAGTTGCGTAGAAAAGGAGTTGCCTGCGGCTCATATCCGCCAGCAGGCGGACACTGGTTCGATTCCTGTCTTTACAAAAATCAATAAAGTTTTATATTATTTGGCAGGTGAGAGGCAAAACCTTAGTTTTGCACCGCGAAGTAGAGCAGCGGTAGCTCGTCGGGCTCATAACCCGAAGGTCACTGGTTCGATCCCAGTCTTCGCAACTATCTAAGGCTCATTAGAGCCTTTTTTACATTAAGTATAGTTCTTTATTTTAAGTTTATTCCATGTTTACTGTTTATGTTCTTTATAGTAAAGACTATGAGAAGATATATGTTGGGTTTACATCTGATCTTAGGCAAAGGTTACTATCTCACAATGAATTAGGTAAAAAGGGCTGGACAATTAAATTCAGACCCTGGCAATTGATCTATACTGAAGAGTTTCAGTTAAAATCAGATGCTATGAAGAGAGAAAAGCAGCTTAAAACAGCAACAGGAAGAAATTTTATTTGGTCTATTATTAATGCGAATTAATGTGGCTCATATCCGCCGACAGGCGGACACTGGTTCGATCCAAGTCTTCGCAACAAAATCCTCAGATCACCAGGTTTGGGGTTTTTTTATTCTTAGCAGGGTTACGCTAATGAATTTGATTATCTCCTCCTTTGCAGCGGCAGTTATGGTAATCATCCTCATACAATTGACCCGCTAAAAGCTAGCAGCTAACAGCTAATAGCATGTATCTAAATGACAAATAATGAAATCAGGTTTTGTAAACATATTTGGTAAACCCAACGCAGGTAAAAGCACTTTGCTCAATGCCTTGATGGGTGAAAAGATGGCTATCGTATCGCACAAAGTGCAAACGACCAGGCATCGCATTAAAGCCATCTTAACAGAAAAGGATTACCAGATCATCTTTTCAGATACACCCGGTATTATTGAACCCAAGTACAAACTGCACGAAAAAATGATGGA
>JBDSXS010000195.1:0-15586 GCA_039926045.1 Ferruginibacter sp. | reverse complement strand
TGCATCCCGATCTGAAAGCTGCAGTTATGCATCATGCCACTAAAGACTTTGCGGCAAGCGATGCCATAATGGGCCGATGTATATCAACGGCTATTGGTTTAACCTGGACTGATGAGCAATTGAAAACGAAAGGAGAGCAAATGGTTGCTGTGATAAAGAAAGTATTGAGTGAGCAGAAGGTTGCTGTGTAGGTTTTGCCTTATAGAGCGGCATATTAATTGCCTTAAAAATAATTTGTGTATCTGTAAACTCCGTAGGAGCGTTATGTTTCTATTCCATATCACCGAATTTATTTTTTAATAATTCTTCCAGCCTGTCTGCTAAAGATTCCGGCGTTTCTCCGGGCAAAGCTTTAAAATCTTTTAAAGTATTCCTCATAGAATTCACAATAAAATCATACCTGGCAAACTGTGCCTTTAGTACTACTTTATCTTTTGTCTCCCAGTACATCCCTTCATCAGATAATTCAAAAAAAGAAAAATATTTATCCTTAAAATATTGCAACAGTTTTAAAACAGCCAGGTGTGTATCTATGCCCGCATATTGTGTTTTAGTACTCACATACTCAACCATTAAATCATTGGTTGCCGCATCGTTAAACTGTAGTTTTATTGGAGAACATAATTTGCCCGAAGGAAAAAAAACAAGCTCAACTGGTTCACATTCATCAGGCATTATACTTATTCCTTTTAAATCTTCATGAATGTAATTAATAAAATCGGGGTTGTTTACATGTACATCATCTTTACCGCTACTTGTCTTCACCCAGGTATGATATTTCCAATTCAGGCTTTTGCAAATATCTTCCGTTTCAAATATCAGTTCTTCTATCAAACTATAGCTTCGTATTTGTCCCCGGTAATGAATAGATAATCCCATTGGCCAGATTTAAAATGGATTGATTGCATTCGGCTTGCCCTCCAGGTAATTGTTATATTGTAATGATCCCAACCTAAACCTCAGCGGAATTTTTGTTGCTTTTTCAAACTGTAACTCCTTTTTACAAAAGAATCCAAAATTGCGGGTATAAAAATCGGCATTAATAACAGAACAGGAAACCGGGGTTATTAAGAGGTCGGCTTTATTATGGGTTTGGAGTTGCGGGGATAATTTGCTATGAAAACTAGTGTAAATATTAAATTTATTGGTGTTTTGGATGACGGGTTTTGTAATATATGCGTCTTTATCAACAACTGTTTTACCAGTGGTTTTTTGGCAAAAAGCACTGCCTGCCACAAAAATCATGCAAAAAATTAAAATTTTAGCTTTTTTATACATCATACTTAACCTTAACTCTGTAAATTTACGTTCTTTTACAGCGAATAGATTATTTTTTAACTAATAAATTATTTACCCTAATCGGAATGTGCTTATGGCTTTAAGTCAGGGATTATATCAAAAACAACTACAGAAATTATCGCCCCAGCAAATTCAGCTAATGAAGTTGCTACAGGTACCAACGGCTATGTTGGAAGAAAGGATCAAGGAGGAAATAGAGGAAAACCCGGCTTTGGAAGAAGCAGAAGACGGGCATGAAACTGAATATGATGAATCTAAGGACGAGTTCTCAGATTCAGATACTGCTGAAACTGAAATGGATGGCGGTGTTGATGAATATGATAATATTGACATCAGCGAATATGTAAAGGACGGTGATGATGAAGTGGGCGATTACAAACTGAAAGACAGCAATTATCCCGAGATAGACGAGAACAGGGTTATTCCTATTAAAGTAGAAACGGGATTTAACGAGTTAATGCTGGAACAGTTGGGTATGCTCACCATTGATGATCACCAGAAAAAAGTGGCTTTACAGATCATCGGTAATTTAGATGATGATGGTTATTTGAGAAGGGATTTTTCGGCCATTGTTGATGACCTTGCCTTTCGCCAGAACATTTCAACAACAGAAGAAGAAATTGCCGAACTGGTATTACAGATACAACAGTTTGACCCAGCAGGCATTGCTGCACGTAACCTCCAGGAATGCTTATTATTACAACTTGAAAGAAAATTACACGAAGGCAAACACGTGGACATGGCCATCAAAGTACTGGAGAAATACTTTGAAGAATTTACCAAAAAACATTACGAAAAAATTCAACGGGGTCTTGATCTTAATGATGAGCAGTTGAGGGAAGTGATCACCCAGATCGTTAAACTTAATCCCAAACCTGCAGGCTCGGTTGGCGAAAACAGCAGGGCCGAAAGCTATGTAGTGCCTGATTTTTTTATTTATAACAATGGGGGCAAACTTGAATTAACGCTGAATAATAAGAACGCCCCGGACCTCCGCATCAGCGAAGGATACCGAGATATGCTGAAAGAATATGACCGTGGCAGCAAGAAAGACAAGCGACAGAAAGAAGCGGTTATTTTTATCAAGCAAAAAATAGATGCAGCCAAATGGTTTATTGACGCCATTAAGCAGCGGCACAATACATTGATGAATACCATGGAAGCCATCATGAATTACCAGCGTGATTTCTTCATCTCCGGCGAAGAAACAGATCTCCGTCCCATGATCTTAAAACATATTGCAGAAGAGACCAATCTCGATATCTCTACCGTAAGCCGTGTGGCCAACAGCAAATTTGTACAAACAGAATTCGGGACCTACCGGCTTAAATTTTTCTTCAGTGAAAGTTTACAAACAGACAGTGGCGAGGAAGTAAGTACCCGGGAGGTTAAAAAAATACTGAGTGATATTATTGAAGCGGAGGATAAAAAACATCCTTACAGTGATGAAAAACTGACGGAGATGCTGCAGGAAAAAGGGTATAATATTGCACGGCGTACCGTGGCCAAATACAGGGAGCAACTGAATATATCTGTGGCCCGCTTAAGAAAAGAACTATGATAGTTGCCACCAACCATACAAACACTCCTGATCAGCAACAGGAACAGCATATCATCATAAGGTTTTTTGCATACCTCTTTTCCGTTCTGTTTCATCCTTTGTTCATCCCATTTTATGTGGTTGCGTTTTTGGTGTACTATCATCCGTCCTATTTCTCGGGTTTTAGTTATTATACTAAATTAAAGTTGCTTTTGACCACAGCACTGAACACAGTTTTCTTTCCGGCATTTGCCATTTTGGTAATGAAGGGCCTTGGGTTTGTTAAATCTATATTTTTACGAACACAGCAGGATAGGATCGGCCCATACCTGAGCAGCATGATATTTTATTTTTGGGCTGCCCGGGTGTTCTTTAAATTTCAGCCGGAGCTTACACCGGTACTGGCAACATTTATGACCGGTGTTTTTCTTACTACCGCCGTGGCTTTAATTGCCAATGTCTTTTTTAAAATAAGTATGCATGCCATTGGTTGTGGCGGCATGATCGGCATCTTCATCATTATCATGTTCAGTAACAGTATGCTAATGACATGGCCAATGTGCATCGCTTTATTAATAACCGGCATTGTTTGCACTTCCCGGTTAATTGTAAGTGATCATACAGAAAAAGAGATCTACCTGGGATTGGCCGTTGGTTTGATCTGCCAGTTTGCGGCTGGTATTGTGATCTTGTAAAATAAAAAGGCCCTGCCTGATGCAGAGCCCCTTTCTCCTGTTGTTCCTAACAATAAAAACTTTAAAACTGTAGATGAAATATAGTTTTTTGCTAAGTATTTTTATTAACGATATGTAATTTGTAATAAGTACCTGAACCTTCCAAAAATCAACAGGATTTTTACGCAATATGTAAAGTTGTTTTCTGCTGGGTTTCGGCCTAATAAATTCTTTTGTATAAATCGTATTAGCATAGCTTTTTATTGTTCATAAACCGGAAAGTTTACAGATATAATTTAATTGCATGTTCAAATGAGTAAAACCACTACGCAGCTTTACTTTTTTTATTAAAACGGATTGGTAAAAATTCCTTTTCGCCGGTCATATGCCTGTATAAATCTTTATCTTTGGGCATTAATGTGAGATATCATGAATATTAGGATATTTTTTAGTTTGTTTATTTTGTTATCGGTGTTATCGGTCAAGGCCAGCACCCAAAAGACAGGATTTGACAAATCAGCCTTTTACAGTGCCATGGCTGCAAATGACCTGGAATCAGTCAACAGCCAGTTAACTATAATAAGGTCTGCTTCAATAAATGAAAAAGAAGCATACGAAGGTGCATTACTGATGAAAAAAGCCGGTTTGGTCAGCAAGGCTAAAGAGAAGTTAAGCCTGTTCAAAGCCGGCCGGTTAAAGCTGGAGGCTTCTATTAAAAAAGACAACGGGAATACAGAATTAATTTTTCTTCGGTTGATCATACAGGAGCACGCCCCTAAGGCCGTTAACTATCACAATAACCTGGAAAATGATGTTGCTGCTATACGTTCTAATTTTAAAACCCTTCCACCCGTAGTTCAGCAGGCTATAAGTGATTACAGTAAAAAATCAAAAGTTTTAAAACCCCTTTAGCCCTAATCAGCAGTTCATGAGCAAAAAAATTCTGGTCATTTATTATACTCAATCAGGGCAGTTGGAAGATATTCTCGACTGTTTTACTGCACCGCTGGTTGAAGCTGGTAATACAGTTGAAAAAGTTCGTGTGCATGTTGCCCATGATTATCCTTTTCCCTGGACAGGTAAAGCTTTTTTTGCCGTAATGCCCGATTGTGTTTTGGGTGTGCCAACAGAACTGAAACCATTTGAGCTTAAAGAAAGCAAATACGACCTTGTCATTTTGGGCTATCAGGCGTGGTTCCTGTCGCCAGGCATCCCGGTTAATTCAATTTTAAGCCACCCATTTGTTAAAGCTGTTTTAAAAGATACCCCTGTGGTTACCATTACCGGCGCCAGGAACATGTGGATCACAGCTATGGAACGTATCAAAAAAATATTGAAAAATTCTGGCGCAAAATTAGTAGGTAGTATAGCGTTGGTTGATAAACACCACAATTTTATTAGTTTTATTACTATTTTTTACTGGATGTTTAAAGGCAAAAAAGAGCGCTGGCTAAACATTTTTCCAAAACCCGGGGTAGCTGATGAAGATATTAAAAACACCAAAAATTATGGAATAGTGGTGCAAAAATTCCTCAGTGCTCAAAATTGGGATGGGCTACAGGATGAACTGGTAAAAGAAAAAGCCATAGATGTAAAATACAATCTAATGTTTATCGAATCCAAGGCAAGCAAGATATTTGCAGTATGGGCGAAGATCATTTCAAAGAAGAAAAAAAAGACAGGGTGGCTTGTTGCATTCAAATATTATCTTTTAATTGCACTGTTTATAGCTGCCCCGATCATATTAACGGTTGATTTTATATTCTTTAAGCCATTTTTATCGGGCCGTATCAGAAGACAAAAACAACATTATTCAGGCGTAAATTAATATATAAGAGATGTCATTTAACGAGGTTTACATTACAAACACTTCTTCCTTTTTTCCAAATGACCCGGTTTCCAACGACGAGATGGAAGAATACCTGGGGTTAATCAATGACGCCCCTTCCAGGTCTAAAGCCATTGTGCTCAGAAACAACGGTATTAAACGTAGGTTTTATGCCCTCAACAAAGAAGGAGGTTCTACACATACCAATGCCCAGATGACCGCATTGGCAGTTAAAGACCTGTTTAAGGATAACCCTGATGACATTAAATCCATAGAGCTGTTAAGTACCGGAACCTCTACACCCGATCAATTGATGCCTTCACATGGTGCGATGGTTCATGGTTGGTTACCTGAAACCAACGCAGTTGAAGTAGTGTCTCCATCGGGCGTATGTTGTGCAGGCATGCATGCTTTTAAGTATGCTTACCTCGCTACCAAGGCAGGCGATGTTCAAAGATCTGTTGCAACAGGTTCAGAACGTTTTTCCGTTTCCCTGCTTTCATCCAATTTTGAAGACGAGGCCAAAAGATTAAAAGAACTGGTTGACGATCCTTATATTGGGTTTGAAAAAGAATTTTTAAGGTGGATGCTGTCAGATGGAGCTGCTGCATTTTTGATCTCCAATAAAAAAAATGAAAAAGGCATTAGCCTAAAAGTAGAATGGATAGAAGGATTTTCCTATGCAAATGAACTGGAAGCCTGCATGTACCAAGGGGGCGATAAACTAAAAGATGGCACTTTTAAAAGTTACCAGGATTATACCCCGGAGGAATTAACGGCCCAGTCAATAATGAGCATTAAACAGGATGTAAAACTGCTGAGCAAAAATATTGTGTTGTATGGCGGATACGGGGTTAAAGCTTCTTTGGCCAAGCATGGCGTTAAATCAGAGGAGATCGATTATTTTTTGCCGCATATGTCCAGCGAGTTTTTTAAAGACAAGATATACCAGCAGCTGATAGCCAACGAAACCGGTATCATGTACGATAAATGGTTTGTGAACCTCAGCCAGGTTGGCAATGTGGGTGCAGCTTCAGTGTATTTAATGGTTGATGAATTATTTCACAGCGGCAAGCTTAAGGTTGGCGATAAGATTTATTTACTTGTTCCGGAAAGCGCCCGTTTCTCTTATATGTATAGCCTGCTTACTGTGTGCTGAGAAAAAAGCCATTAGCTATTAGCTAAAAGCTAAGCGCTAATAGCTAATTTCGCAATATGAAAAAAGAAGAAATTCCCCAGGATGACGGTGCACTCAACAAACTGACCAAAGAGGTAGTGTATGCAGTTGACAGTTCCGGTAATTATTCTACCGAGTTAAGCACCGGTTGGGACGTAAAGACCAAAGCGCTTGATGTTGCCTGGGAAGACATCCAGAAACGCATAGAAGATGCCCATCAAAAAGTTCTGAATAATGAAGCCAGCCCTATTTTATATTTTATGGAATTACGGTTGATGGATATTGGTATTATAGCTTCTTATACCGGGTTCTGGAAATGGACCATCAGGCATCACCTCAAACCTTCCGTATTCAAACAATTATCTGAAAAAAAATTACAGCAATACGCCGATGCATTTAATGTAAGTGTGGAGGAACTAAAAACAATGAACGTGCATGAAGACTGAATTTAAACACTTGCAGGCAGCACATTGCGAAAACGGTGTTACTACAAATTTATTAAGGAGTGTTGGTGTAAATAAATTGACCGAGCCGCTGTCCTTTGGTATTGGCAGCGGTTTATTCTTTGTTTATATTCCATTGCTTAAAATAAACAAAGGCCCTGCCATTGCTTTCAGAACCATGCCGGGACTTATTTTTAAACGCACCTGCAAATCACTGAACATACCGGTTGTAAGAAAAAAGTTCAGCAGCAAGGAAGCAGCAGCAAAATTTTTAGATGAATGCCTGGAAGCCGGTCAACCCGTTGGCTGCCAGGTGGGCGTTTATTACCTTTCTTATTTTCCAAAAGAGTACCGTTTTCATTTCAATGCGCACAATTTAATTGTGTATGGCAGCGAAGGAGATAATTATCTCATCAGCGACCCGGTGATGGAAAATGTAACAACGCTCAGCAAATACGAACTGGAAAGGGTTCGTTTTGCAAAAGGTGCACTGGCGCCAAAAGGCCAGATCTATTACCCCGCATCTGAAGTACATGTTACCGATGACCAGATGCGGAATGCGATCAAATCGGGCATTAAAAGAAATGTGAGGGATATGATCCATATTCCCGGGCCCATTGCGGGTGTAAAAGGCATTGCATTTACAGGGAGGAGAATTAAAAAATGGAAAGACAAACTCGGGCAGCAAACTGCAGGTCTTTATTTGGCACAGTTGGTTCGTATGCAGGAAGAGATAGGAACCGGTGGCGGCGGTTTTCGTTATATCTATGGTGCATTTTTACAGGAAGCACATGCTTATTATCCCATTGATGAATTACTGGAGATCTCTAAAATATTTACAGAAGCCGGTGATAAATGGCGCAGTGCAGCAGTACAGGCCGCAGGTATTTATAAAGGCCGTATCGGCAGCCAGGCCGATTTTGATGTGATGGGTGATTACCTGCTCGAGATCTCGGAGATAGAAAAAAAAGCATTCCAGGCATTGAATAAAATAAATTGGAATTCATGAGCAATGCAGCTGTGCTGATCAATAACCTGGGTTTTACTTATCCCCGCCAGTCAAGCTCCTGTTTCAGTAATTTGAACCTGGAAGTACAGGAAGGTGAACGCTTTGGATTATTTGGGCCCAACGGCGCAGGCAAAACCACCTTAATGAATTGCATGACGGGTTTATTGCATTTCCAGGAAGGAAGTATACAGTTATTGGGACACGAAATTGCCCATCATAAAAAATCAATCAACAAATTATTTGGCTTTGTACCCCAGGATTTTTCTTTTTACCAGGAATTGACCCCCGCAGAAAATCTTGCCTTCTTTGGCGCCTGGTCGGGTTTACAAAAAACTGAAATTAAAAATAAAACATCTGAACTGCTGGAAGTGCTTGGCCTTAGCGATGTACGTAATAAAAAAGTGGAGGAGTTTTCGGGCGGCATGAAACGCAGGGTGAATCTCGCCATCGGGGTTGTTCATAATCCACCCATATTATTTTTAGATGAGCCCACTGTTGGTGTTGATGTACACACCCGGCATGCCATCATCAACTATCTTAAAAAATTAAATGAAGCCGGCACCACACTTATTTATACATCGCACCAGTTAAGCGAAGCAGAAGAGCTTTGCAATAAAGTGGCATTGATCGATGATGGAAAAATAATTGCGCACGACACCTTAAACCAATTGATGATTGATCATAAAGAAGATGGGCTGGAAGGCTTGTTCATTAATTTAACCGGCAGATCATACAGGGATTCATAATGTTCAAACTCGGCAGCACCATATTAAAAGACCTTCGCATTTTAACCCGTGACAGACTCGGGTTGATCTTTATGTTTGTGATGCCGATCGTTTTGGCGGTTGTAATTACAGCGGTGCAAAACAGCACATTCGAAATGCTCAATACCAATAAGATCCCCATGTTGTTGTGCAACCGGGATACCGGGGATGCTGGCAAACAATTGGAAGCTGCCATTACAAAAGTGGGTATGTTCGATCTGAAACAAGTGACCCCGAATGTAACCGTTAAAGAGATCTCAGAGAGGATGCATGCAAAGGATGCTGTTATCGCCATCATCATCCCGGCAGACTTTACACAAAAAATGAGATCAAAGGCTGACCAGACAGCCAAAAAAGCATTGCATAGTTTTGGGATGAACGCCGATAGTACAAAAAATATGGACAGCACAGGCGTTCAGCCGATCACTTTGCTTTACCATCCTGTGTTACAGGAGTCTTTTCGCCAATCAATACAGGGTGCATTAAAGAGTTCCCTGCTGATGGTACAGAATAAAGAAGTATTAAAAAGTTTGTACTTCGCTTTAAATGAAACCACATTACCCGATTCGCTGGAACATGATCTGATGAACAACCAGGTTGCTATCAACGAGATCCCCGTTTCAAGAGACGGCAGCAGGAATATTCCCAATGCATCGCAGCACAATGTTCCGGCCTGGACGGTATTCGCCATGTTCTTTATAGTAATTTCTTTGGGTGGCAGTGTGGTACGTGAGAAACTCAATGGAAGTTTTGTACGGTTAAAAACATTGCCTACCAATTACCTGGTTGCATTGGTCTCAAAACAACTTACCTATTTAATGGTAACATTCTTCCAGGCCATTGTTGTTTTTTCCATAGGCATCTGGTTATTCCCTTCTATGGGCTTACCCAAATTAAATTTACCCGCCGATATAACAGGCGTGGTTATTGTTACGCTTATTTGTGGCTGGTGTGCGGTAAGCTATGCCATCATGATCGGGGTATTTGCAAAAACGCAGGAACAGGCAAACGGTATCGGTGCGGTATCCATTGTATTAATGGCTGCAATAGGAGGTTTGCTGGTACCCAGTTTCGCTATGCCTGAATCTTTTCAGTTTGTGATGAAAATGTCGCCGTTACATTGGTGTTTGGAAGCCTACTATGGCTTATTTTTGGAAGGCGGAAAGCTAAAGGATGTAATTTTAAATATTATACCTTTATTAGCAATAACGTGTGTTATACAATTAATTACTTTATACGGTTTGAAACGAAAAAACCTGATTTGAAATATTTATTATGGAAACAGCAGAACTAAAGCAGCAGTTGAAAAAAAAGATCGTTGAATTTTTAAACCTCACATCTGTTAATCCCGATGACATTAAGGATGATCAACCATTGTTTGGCGAAGGATTGGGATTGGATTCAATTGATTCAATAGAACTGATCGTATTACTGGGCCGGGAATATGGTATCAATATCCAGGACCCCAAAGAAGGGCGAAAGGTTTTGGTTGACATCAATACCATGGCTGCCTATATTGAGCAAAACCGGACCAAATAATTTTAAAAATAAAAAAGCTGTCAGTCTGAGCTTGTCGAAGACGGTGCTATCATCAAAGCGGTATTTGATCAAACCCGCCTTCGACAAGCTCAGGCTGACACCCAAACTATATTGAGCAGGATTTTCATAACCGGCATGGGCGTAATAAGTGCTATAGGAAATTCTGTAGCAGAAAATCATCATGCACTTAAAGAAGGCGTTTGCGGCATTCATTATGAACTCGACCTCTTTCCTACAAAATACGCCGCTACATTGCCATTTGGCCAGATAAAGATCAGCACAGAAAAGCTTCAGGATAAATTAAATATTACGGAAACCGGTGTTACCCGTACCAGCATGCTGGCCCTGCACGCTTTTAATGAAGCTGTTGCCAACAGCGGGCTTACACCCTTGGCACTACATTCATTTGATACCGCTTTAATAGGCGCCAGTACAGTTGGCGGTATGTGTTTAACAGATGAACTGTATGCTGATGCCAATGAAAATCAAAATGGTTCAGATTATATCTCTTCCTATGATTGTGCTTCGGTAACGATGTACCTGCAGGAGCGGTTTAACATGCAGGGTATTATAAACACGATTAATACCGCGTGCTCCTCCTCGGCCAATGCCATTATGTATGGCGCCATGCTGATAAAAAATGGCCTTGCCAAAAGGGCGATTGTTGGTGGGGTTGACAGCCTGTCAAAATTTACCATTAATGGTTTTAATGCCTTATATATTTTATCGCCTGAAAAATGTACACCCTTTGATGAGCACCGTAAAGGTTTGAATTTGGGAGAAGGCGCCGCTTTTTTAGTGCTGGAAAAAGAAGAAGACATTGCAGGGCGGAAAGTGTATGCAGAGTTAACCGGTTATTGTAATGCCAATGACGCTTACCATCCTTCTTCTTTATCTGAACAGGCCGACGGACCTTTCTTATCCATGCAGGGGGCATTGCAGTCTGCAAAACTTGCTGCTGCTGATATCGATTTTATAAATGCACATGGTACCGGCACCGAAAACAATGACGAGGCAGAAAGCAAAGCTATGATCCGTTTATTTGAACACCCACCGGCCTTCGCATCCAGCAAAGGAAATATCGGGCATACACTTGGTGCAGCAGGGGTTATCGAAGCGGTATACAGCATTTTAAGTTTGACTCACCAGGAAGTTTATCCAAACCTGCATTTTTCAACTCCTATTCCGTTAACAGGCTTAACGCCGGTACGATCTTATAAAAAAATGCCGGTACACCACATCATGAGCAACTCGTTTGGATTTGGCGGTAACTGCTCATCACTTATATTTTCAAAAGTCTGAATCCATGTTATATATCCATCAGCCATATTGCATATCTCCCCAGCAAACATTTCAAAATATAAACATTGAGCAACTCAATGAACCCGCTGATAAAAAATTACTTGCCATCGAACCTGCTTATGAAGGGATACCTCCGGGAATTTTACGCAGGATGGGCAAAGCCATAAGAATAGGAGTTGGCGCTGCCATGCCGATAATTAAAAATTCAGCTCCGCTGAACGGCATCATTATCGGCACTGCAAACGGGGGCATGGGGGACTGTATCTTGTTCTTAAACCAGATCGTTCAATACGAAGAAGGTTTACTTGCCCCGGGAAATTTTGTACAAAGTACCAGCAATGCCATTGCAGCACAACTGGGTTTGTTAAGCAATAATAAATCGTACAACATTACGCATGTGCACCGTGGACTTGCTTTTGAAAATGCCGTGATCGATGCCATGATGCAGCTGGCAGCATTTCCTGAGCAACAATATTTATTGGGAGGGGTAGAAGAGATCTCTTCTTATAATTACAATATTCAAAATTTAACCGGTGCCTATAAAAAGGAAGTTATCAGCAATTCAAATCTGTACGAAACAGATAGCCCCGGCAGTATTGCCGGCGAAGGGGCAGCTGCGTTTTTGGTGAACAATAAAAAAGAAAATGCAGTTGCACGCCTGGAAGGCATCAGTATCCTGCATAGTGAAGATGAACAATTGGTAAAAGAACAAATGCAGGTATTTATTGCAAAATACCTACCCGCCGGTCAAACCGTTGACCTTTTCCTTTCCGGAGAAAATGGTGACAACCGGAGCCTGCATTTTTATACAACTTGCGAATCATTGCTTGCTGACGATACTGCTGTAGCCCGGTTCAAACATATGTGTGGCGAGTATCCCACTGCATCAGCCGTAGGTCTTTGGTATGCCTGCCAACTGTTGCAAACACAATCTGTTCCGCAACACATGTTTAAAAAGAAGACAGTAAAAACAACTTATCAAAATATCCTGATGTATAATAATTTCAAAGGGGGGCAACATAGTTTTATTTTGGTTTCGAAATAAATTTTAAACTGGTTTTCTCAAATTCAAATAACTTTATCCGGTTATTAATACAGCTTATGAAAAAAAAGTGGAGTACCCTTTTTTATATTGTGATAGTGGCAGGCCTTGGCATGGTTATATACTGGATAGTTAAAAAGGGTAATGGTCTGCAAAGTCCGGCATTAACAGCTCAGCAATTACAAACTGCAAAAGACACAAGAGCTGTCAGCGATTTTCATGTCTTCACCGATTCTTTCCATCAAAATCTCTCCGAACCCCTGACCATCCTGCTTTTGCAGATCATCGTCATCATGGCATTTGCCCGCCTGTTTGGGTTCTTATTTAAAAAAATAGGACAACCTGCTGTTATCGGTGAAATTGTTGCAGGAATAGTATTAGGCCCTTCCATCGTTGGCGCTTTCTTTCCTGAAATAAATCATTTTTTATTCCCTGCAGCTTCGCTGGGAACACTTAATTTTCTAAGCCAGATCGGTTTAATTCTTTTTATGTTCATCATCGGTATGGAACTGGACCTTAAAGCCATCGGCAAACAGGCATATGCTGCAGTCATCATCAGTCATGCCAGCATTATTATTCCATATACATTAGGTATGGGCCTGGCTTATTTTATTTATCGTGATTATGCACCGGCTGGTACCAGTTTTTTGTCCTTTGCTTTATTTATGGGAATTGCCATGAGCATCACCGCATTCCCGGTACTTGCCAGGATATTGCAGGAAAAAGGGCTCACCAGGTCCAGGCTTGGCGCCATGGCCTTAACCTGTGCTGCTGCGGATGACCTTACCGCATGGTGTATTTTGGCAGCAGTAATTGCATTGGTAAAATCGGGGTCATCGATCAGTGTTTTATATACTATTGGTCTGGCAATTTTATATGTATTGATCATGCTAAAACTGGTGAGGCCATACTTAGACAGGCTTAGTCATGTTTATGACAACAAAGAAAAAAAGAGAACTCCCATTATTGCATTGCTGTTTGTTCTCCTGATCGTATCGTCTTATGTCACGTCTATCATCGGCATACATGCTTTGTTCGGCGCATTCATGGCCGGTGTTATCATGCCCTCCAGCTTCAGTTTTAGAAAAATTGTTATTGATAAGATCGAAGACGTAAGCATCATTTTATTACTTCCTTTGTTTTTTGTGATAACCGGCTTAAGAACACAGATTGGTTTGATCAATGAAAGCGCTATGTGGATCACTTTCGGTTGGATAATATTGGTTGCCGTTGCCGGAAAATTTGGCGGCAGTGCATTGGCTGCACGTATGGTAGGGCAAAGCTGGAAAGACAGTTTATCCATTGGTGTGTTGATGAACACCCGGGGCTTAATGCAACTCATCGTTTTAAATATTGGTTATGATTTGGGAATTCTTTCTCCCGAGATATTTGCAATGATGGTATTGATGGCGCTGGTAACAACTTTTATGACGGGGCCTGCGCTGGATTTGATAAACTGGTTGATGCCGGAGAAAACTGCAAAGTCGCAGGATTCATCAACGGTTATCTTGTAGGTGTCAGGCCACTACAAATACTCCAATTAATTTAAAAGAAAACTGAATTTCAAATACAATAAACATAAGAAGACTCTTCTTAGTGGCCAGACACCTGCAACTGCCCCTTGAATTTAAAATGTATCAGTTCATCCTTAAAAAGTGAAGCAACAATATTTATAGCTCCGTTTTCACCGGTAGCCATTTTTATAGATGCGTGGATGAGATTATTCTTCTGAGGATCGATCACGGCAAGAAATTTCATATCAGCTGCCTGAACTAGGTTGGTTTCTTTTCCAGTTACCTGCTCAACGATTTCCTTGATCATCTGCATCATGCATACCCCCGGCACAACAGGCTGGTTCGGGAAATGCCCCTCAAATATTTTATGGTTGGCATTTATGACTAGCTCAGCCCATATTTCTGTGGTGGATGATTCAGTATCCCTGATGGAAAAAAAATCGTTGAGCAGTATCATCTTTCAAATGTTTTTAGGTGTCAGGCCACTACAAAAATATAAAGCCAGCTGGTTTGCAAATAAACTAACTACAAAAAAAGCCTGTGCATAGTGGCCAGACTCCTGGAGCAGTATCATCTTTCAAATGTTTTTTAGGTGTCAGGCCACTACAAATACTACAAAAATATAAAGCCGGCTGGTTTGCAAATAAACTATTTACAAATAGCCTGTGCTTAGTGGCCAGACACCTGGAGCAGCACTATCTTTCTATTCTTTTTAAGCCGATATTAAATTCAAATGTTTTGTGCGATATCCCGATCGTATCCGGTATGCCATTCACGTAGTTCTTCATCACAGCCTCTACAATGGTTTTTTTGTTGGATGCCCTTTCCATACGGATCAATTCATCCACCGTATTGTTGGTAATATAATAATTAAAGCCTTTAGTTTGCGGAAAAATAAAATAAATAAGCCCGTTCACTGTTTTTATTGATGCCTTTGAATTATCCATATTATTCATCAGTATCAATTCAAAATCATGTTGCAGTGTTTTTATCACCGATCTTTTATTCATTTGTTTGGTAATGGAATATACTTTGAATTTTCCATCGGCAGCAAACTCAAAATCAAAAAAGGTAAAACCCATTTCGTTTGAAAAAACCATACGGGTACTGCTGTCGGGCATTTTTTTGATAAGCAGCAAACCACTCAGGTGATTACCCACCACATCAACTGTTGTATTGTACAAGGCAACTTTAAAAGCAGGTTTGAATTTTTGCAGCAGGCTTATATCTGCAGTTGCAGACTGCATTTGTTTATGGGCCGGGGAGCAGGCCAGCATGATCAGCAGGCAACTACTTAATATCAAATAAGGTATCGGGGATGGAAGCATTCAGTTCTTTATTGGTAAAACGCATAATGGTATTATCGCCCGAAATTTCCAGCATTTGAATACTGGCAACAGAAAAATCTTTTTTGTCAACAACTACATTGATCGATTTGAACAGCTCCTTCAGCCC
>JBDSXS010000194.1:0-9753 GCA_039926045.1 Ferruginibacter sp. | reverse complement strand
TGGGGTGAGGTCTTTAGCTTGCGGCAAAAATACAATAAATAACTATTTGTGCAAAACACATCAAATTCAATACAAACCTTATCTTCAAGGCATGAAAGTAGTAGTGTTTTTTGTTATAAATATGCTGGTATTTACGGGGGCATGTTTTGGGCAGCCCACGGGCAAATTCTGCGGCTACAGGTACAAGGATTCTTCCCTGCTGAGAAAACACTTTGAGCAGCAACTTGCTTTTTTAGAGTTACATGATGGGGATACCATTGTTGATGTGGGCACCAGCAGCGGAGCCTATATTGGAGCCATTAATGTAATTGCCGGATTTAAGAATGCACATTTCATACTGGTTGATATTGACAGCAATTGTTTGAATGCCACTAAGGTTAATAATATGATAGCGCATTATGAAGGTTTGCGTGGACGATCATTCAGCAACAGCATCAGTTACGTGCTTAATACTACAGATAGTTTATACCTGCCGCTGAACAGTAAACAAAAGCTTTGGATATTTAATACGTTGCATGAGATACCCGATAAAGCTAACATTATAAAGCAAATGGCTGCTGTATTGCAAACGGGTGGTGAACTTATCATTGCTGAACTGCTGGCCACAGAAAAAAGAAAGATCCACAGCGGCTGCCATAAACCACTGATGACCGATGAAGAAATAAAAAAATTAATGCAGGACGCAGGCTTTGAATTTAAAAATGTAGCCATTAATCCTATCCCGGTTAAAAAGATAAGAAATCCTTATTGTTTGTACCGGTTTGTAAAGAAATAAACAGACTACATTTACTTTCGAAAATTAATTCTATGATACGCAGATCCTTTTTACTTTTTACTTTTTACTTATTTACACTTGCTTCTTTTGCGCAGACAGCCCCACAGGGCCCTGCGGGCAAGCCCAAACTGGTAGTTGGGTTAGTAATAGACCAGATGCGTTGGGATTATTTATACCGGTACAGTAAATTATATGGAACAGGTGGTTTTAAGCGATTGCTCGGACAGGGGTTCAGTTGTGAAAACACCATGATACCTTATACACCTACGGTAACTGCAGCAGGCCATACCTGTATTTACACGGGAAGTGTACCGGCTGTACATGGTATTGTAGCTAACGATTGGGTAGAAAGAGAGACAGGCACTCCTATGTATTGCGCAACTGATACGACTGTAATGCCTGTTGGGTCAGCTACTTTATATGAAGGGCGCATGAGTCCACGCAATATGCTTACCAATACCATTGGTGATGAACTGCGGCTGGCAAATAATTTCAGGAGTAAAGTGATAGGCATTGCATTAAAAGACAGGGGAGGGATATTTGCGGCGGGACACAGCGCCAATGCTGCTTATTGGTTTGATGAGAAAGTGAGCAGGTGGATAACCAGTACCTACTATACCAATGAATTGCCGAAGTGGGTACAACAGTACAATGACAGGAAGGTACCCGATTCGTTGATGGGCAGGGACTGGACATTACTTTACGACAAATCGAAATACACAGAGAGTACAGATGATGATGAGCCTTATGAAAGATTGTTGGAGAGTGATAAAAGCAGAACCTTCCCGCATAAATACCAATCGGTGATCGGCAGCAATAACTATAATGCTTTTAGGGCCTCCCCATTTGGTAATACCTACACACTTGATTTTGCCAAAGAGATCATTCGTAATGAAAATATGGGTATGGGTACTGCAACGGATATGCTTTGTATAAGTGTTTCTTCAACTGATTATATAAGTCATCGGTTTGGGCCCAATTCGATGGAAGTGGAAGATGCCTACCTGCGGCTTGATAAAGAGATTGCTGATTTTTTAAATTACCTGGATAGAACCGTTGGTAAAAATAATTATCTGTTATTTCTGAGCGCCGACCACGGGGCACCACAGTCAAGTGGTTTCTTAAAAGAAAATAAATATACCAGTGCAGGCTCACTAAGTTCAGGTGATATGACAAAAATATTGAACAGGTTCTGTAACGGGAAGTTTGGCGACAGTTTGCTGGTGAAAAAGATCTACGACTTCCAGGCTTATCTTAACACAAAGCGTATTGATTCGCTTGGATTGAATATAAAGATGGTAAAAAAAGAACTGGTAACTTATTTAAAAACGATGACGGAAGTATGGAATGCTTATGATGAGGAAGAACTTGAAACAACCATATTGCCAACTGTTGTAAAAGAAAAGCTATCGAACAGTTATTATTTCCGGCGCAGCGGTGACATACAGTATTTTTACAAGCCTCAATACATCGAAGGTGCTCCTGGTGGAACTGACCATGGGGCCTGGTATCCTTACGATTCACATATACCGCTGGTATGGTTTGGCTGGAACATCAAGCCGGGGAAAACGAACAGGGAAGTGTATATGACAGATATAGCCCCAACCCTTGCAGCCATGTTGCAGGTTCAAATGCCAAATGGCTGCGTGGGCAAGGTGATTACAGAACTTATAAAATAAATTTTGGCTAAGAGGGAAAAGGAGGAAAAGAGAAAGTAAGAGATGGAAAAGAGGAGGAAGTATACAACTCTTTTACCTCTTTCTTCTCTTTTGCCCTCTTAGCCAAAAACAAAAAAAAGAACTGATCGCTCAGCTCTCTTTGTTGGGTTACAAGGATTCGAACCTTGACAAACAGAATCAAAATCTGTTGTGCTACCTTTACACCATAACCCAGTTATTTATTCGGCTGCAAAAATACGGGTTATGCTTTTACCTCCCAAATGCTTTTTGAAAAGCCCTTAGCTGTAAGCTATTAGCTTTTAGCCAGAAGGCTTTTGCTAAAGGCAATAAGCATTTTTTCCTCTTCAGCAATTAAACCCAGCGTAACTTCAGTTAATTGGGTTTCCCCGAAACCTAACTCCTTTGAAATTAATAATTGTGTTTCTGTTTCAAAGCAGGATCCTAAGGAGATCTCGATGAAACGATTATAATCTTTATCACTGGTTCTACTGCTCCCTTCCGCTATATTGGAAGGAATGGATACACCTGCCCGGTTAATTTGAGAAGCCAATCCAAATTTCTCTTGTGAAGGGAAAGCTGATGTTATTTTAAAACAATTAATGGCAACCTGGAAGCCTTTTTGCCATACTTTCAGTTCCTTGAAATTTTTCATATAGGTAGTTTTTAGTGCAAGGATAATTAATAAGCGATTAACTGTTAGAATGCTTTAGCTAACAGCTAATCGCTAAAGGCTAATAGCTTCTTACTCGGCATCTTCTTTCTCTTTCAGGCCTTTTATCAGGTCCAGCGCCTCAGCCACCACATCACACATAATCGTAATCAATGACCCCGGTTTTGCAGTATTATAAGCATGCATAATAGCTTCCTTTTCATTTAAAATAATGGTAACCGGTATATCCTTTGTTTTTGTTTCATTAATTCCATCAACCAGTAATTGTACAATTTCTTCAGCTGTTCTGCCCCGCAGGTGTTTGTCCTGTCGGATGATGATCTCATCAAAATGTCTTCCTGATATTCTCCCCAGTTCTTTAATGTCTTCATCTCTTCTGTCGCCGGTGCCGCTGATGATGCCAACTTTGGGTTCTCCATCAAGTTTGCTTACAAAGTCGCAGAGCAATTCAAGCCCGGCAGGATTATGGGCAAAATCAGCCAAAAATTTAAACTGCTTGAACTGGAACATGTTCAACCTGCCCGGTGTTTGTGTTGATGACGGAACAAAAGTTTGTAATGCAAGCCTGATATCTTCAAGTTCGATATTGCGCCAGAAATAAGTACTCAACACAGCCGGTAAACAGTTCATGATATTATGCACCGCTTTACCACCATAGGTTATCGGCACATCAGTTATTTTTATAACCCTTATCTTCCAGGTGCCTTTCATAATGGTGATGAAACCATTTTCAAACACAGCCGCATATCCTCCTTTTTTACAATGATCAAGTATACGTTTGTTGTGCTCGTCCATGCTGAAAAGCGCAATATTGCAGTCAAGTCCCGATCTCATGGCATATACCAGGTCATCATCCGCATTTAAAATGGCATAGCCGTGTTTAAAAACTGTTTCAGGTACAACCGCTTTTACCTTAGCCATCTGTTCCATAGAATCTATGCCACCCAAACCAATATGATCGGCACTGATATTTGTTACAACAGCTACATCACAATTTTGAAATGCCAGCCCGCTTTTTAAAATACCACCGCGTGCACATTCCAATACCGCAAAATCAACAGTGGGATCTTTTAAAACAAAAGTAGAAGATACGGGCCCGGTACAATCGCCCTTCATCATCATCTGGTTTTGTATATAAACACCATCGCTGGTGGTATAGCCAACTTTATAACCGGCCGTTTTTGCAATATGGGCCGTTAACCGGGTAGTGGTGGTTTTACCGTTGGTTCCTGTGATGGCAATAATGGGAATAATACCTGTACTGCCTTTTGGGAAAAGCATATCTACTACCGGTTCCGCAACATTGCGAGGCAAACCATACGATGGATCAATATGCATCCTGAAACCGGGTGCAGCATTTACTTCCAATATAGCACCGCCATTTTCTTTAACAGGTGTGCGCAGGTCGGTGGCCATAATATCAATGCCGCAAATATCCAGCCCGATGATCTTTGCTATCCGCTCACACATCATGATGTTGGCAGGATGCACTTCATCCGTTACATCGGCGCTGGTACCGCCTGTTGATAGATTGGCCGTAGGCTTCAATAAAACCAGTTCATCTTTTGCAGGAATGGTTTCCAGGCTGTATCCTTTTTCGTCCAGCATTTTTTGTGTGAACTGGTCAACGGTGATCTGCGTCAACACTTTTTCATGGCCATAACCACGGCGTGGGTCACGGTTCACTTCATCAATTAAATATTGAATGGAATTTTTTCCATCGCCAACAACAGATGCAGGCGTACGTAATGCCGCACAAATAAATTTATAGTTGATCACCAGTATCCTGAAATCGAAACCGGTAATGTATTTTTCAACGATAACGCTGCGGCCATAAACTTTTGCCGCTTCAAATGCTCTCAATGCCATTTCCCAATCTGTTATATTGGTGGTATTTCCTTTGCCATGATTACCATCAATGGGTTTGATCACGCAGGGATAACCGATCCTGTCAATGGCATCTTTCAATCCCTCTTCTGTCCTTACCACGTCGCCTTTGGGCACGGGGATCTCGGCAGCACCCAGCAAATTCTTTGTTTCTTCTTTATCGCAGGCAATATCCACCGCAATATTTCCGGTAGTGCTGGCAATGGTTGCCCGTATTCTTTTTTGATAAATACCATAACCCAGTTGTACCAATGAATGTTTGTTCAAACGGATAAATGGTATTCCTCTTTTTGCGGCTTCATCTACAATACAACCGGTGCTGGGCCCCATCCTGGTATCTTCCCTTATTTCACGAAGTTTCATGATATCTTCTGCCATGTCGTATTCGGTATTATCGGCCAAAGCCTGTGCAACACGTACCGACGCCCTGGCGGCATATACACCCGCATCTTCTTCCATATAGCTGATGCATACATAATATTCGCCTTCGTTTCCGGTTCCCCTGGTGCGGCCAAAGCCCGTATCCATACCTGCCAACGTCTGCATTTCCAAAGCAATATGTTCTATCACATGGCCCATCCAGGTGCCCTCATCAACCCGCTCAAAAAAACCACCGGGAGTACCAACACTGCAGCGATGCTCTATCATAGTAGGGAACATGGCTTCCAGCCTTTGCCTGAAACCTTCAATTTTATTAGTGGGAAGCTGCTCCATCTCTTCCAGGTCGAGCTTCATCTGTATCAGTTTGGTACGGCGTACGCTCCAGTAATTCGGGCCTTTCAGTACTTTAATTTCAACAATCTTCATAAATGGACAGTTTTGTGTATGGTGTTTTTTGTTTTGGGTTGCAAGCAACACATTTTCAATTGAGCATTGTTGCGTCGCACTCTTGTACGGTAAACCATTGTGCAACTTTTATCTAAGCGTATTTTTCTGTGTTTCTGTGCCTCTGTGGCAACCCTTCGACTACGCTCAGGATAACCCAAAAATGGAAATTACCAAAATCATCTTGCTTTGCAAAAAACAAAATCTGTAAATTGTACATCTAAAATTCAGTCACATGAATGATCGCCGTTCTTTTCTGCATAAAATGGGATTATTGTCTGCATCAGCTATTGCTGCTAATTTTTTGCAACCCGCATGGAGCCATGATCTGCAGGCTGCTTTAAAAAGCAGCGCTTCGATCACGCCATCCGACCTGGCAACCGATGAAGACTTTTGGTACTATGTGCAGCAAGCTTATACTATTGCTCCCAATTTTATAAACCTGAATAATGGTGGCGTTGCTCCCGCACCCAGGGTGGTGGCAGATGCCATGAAACGTAATTATGATTTTTGTAATGAGGCGCCCAGTTATTTCATGTGGCGTGTTATTGACCAGGGCAGGGAACCGCTGCGAAAGAATCTTGCCCAACTTGCCGGCTGCGATCCCGAAGAAATTGCCCTGCACCGCAATGCATCCGAAGCACTGGAGACGGTGATATTTGGGATTGAATTAAAAGCAGGCGATGAAGTAGTATTGACCAAACAGGATTATCCAAATATGATCGGTGCCTGGAAACAACGTGAAAAAAGAGAAGGTATAAAACTGGTTTGGATAAACCTGCAATTACCCAGTGAAGACGAAGATTATTTGGTTAAACAATACACGGATGCGTTTACTTCCAAAACCAAAGTGGTGCATGTGACGCATATGATCAACTGGATAGGCCAGAAATTGCCGGTTAGAAAGATCGCCGATGCTGCAAAGAAAAAAAATATTGATGTGCTGGTTGATGGGGCACATACGTTTGCACAATTTCAATTTTTAATACCAGATCTGAACTGCGATTATTTTGGGACCAGCCTGCACAAATGGTTGGGAGCGCCAATAGGTACGGGGCTTTTATATGTTCGTAAAGAAAAAATAAGAAATATCTGGCCATTATTTGGTGCCGGCGATAAAGAAGATGATAATATCCGAAAGTTTGAACATTTGGGTACCCGGCCGTTCTTTATAGAAGAAGCTGTTGATAAAGCCATTGATTTTTATGATATGATCGGCGCTAAAAGAAAAGAAGAAAGGCTGCATTACCTGAAAAATTACTGGATGAGCAGGGTAAAAGACGTTCCTAAAGTAAAACTGCATACCTCTTTTAAAAAAGAATTTGGTTGTGCCATTGGCCTGGTAAGTGTTGAAGGTAAAACCCCGGCAGAGTTGGATGGTTTTTTATGGGATAATTATAAGATCCATTCAGTTGGCATCGTTTGGGAAAATATAAGTGGTGTGCGTATTACGCCTAATGTGTATACCAGTACAAAAAATTTAGACCGCCTGGTAGAAGGCATTGAAAAATTTGCAAGAACTGGATCTTAATTACAGGTTTCCAGTCTTTTAAAACTTATTTTTTTAGTTTATTAACAACTCTTAATAAGTAGTAAAGGGCATAACAATACGTTTTCCCTTAAATTTGCGTTAATCACAAAAATGATTGAATGCAATTTGCTAAAGGGAAACTGATTGCGATTGGAGGTGCAGAAGATAAGGGTACTGATCTTGAGACCGGGAAGATCCGACGCAACAACCTCAATTTTTTTGAACTGGGAATCCTCTCCCGTATCATAGAAGAAGCCGGTGGCCCTTTGTGCCGCATTGAAGTGATCACTACAGCCAGCATGATCCCCTACGAAGTTGGCGACAATTACATGGATGCTTTTGGTAAGATCGGTTGTACAGATATTGGCGTAATGCATATCCGTAACCGGGGAGATGTTTCCAACAGTGAATATTTTGACCGTGTTGCCAACTGCGATATCGTTATGTTCAGCGGCGGCAACCAGTTACGCCTGAGCAGTACATTCGGGGGTACCGCTTTTTTTGAAAAGATCTTAGACCGATATCATAATGAAGAGTCATTTGTTATTGCCGGTACATCGGCTGGTGCCATGGCCATGAGCAATACCATGATCTATGAAGGCAATGCCACAAGGGCCCATTTAAAAGGGGAAGTAAAGATCACTACGGGCCTTGGGTTTATGGATGATGTGATCTTTGATTCGCACTTTGAAAAGCGCGGGCGTTTTGCCAGGCTGGCACAGGCGGTTGCCGCAAACCCTTCGTGCATTGGCATTGGGCTGGGAGAAGATACGGCCATGATCATAACCGACAGCAATAAAATGGAAGCCATTGGCAGCGGGTTGGTGATGATCGTTGACGGGCATGACATACTACATTCGAATATTGGTGATATACCGGATGGGAACCCCATTAGCATCGAAAACCTGAAAGTACATTTTTGCGAACATGGCAATGGTTACCTGCTAAAGGAAAGGAAATTTTTAATGGATGTGGGCGAAAATTCGGTAATAAAAAAACAGGTGGACGTAGAATGACCGGATCTTTAAATAATTATAATGATGCATCTCTTATTGGGATGCATTTTATTTTTACCTTAACAGTATGAACAGGAAAAAATTCATTCAGCGATCATCTCTTGCCACGGCAGGTATTTTAATGAGTAAATATTCATTTGCAGATTGGCAGGCAGATTTTCCGGTGGTAAGGGTTGCGGAAAGCCAGCGGAAGTTTAAAAGTCCGGCAGTAGAAAAATTAATTGTTGAGATCAAAAAGAACATCGGTAACAAAGAAATTGCCTGGCTGTTTGAGAATTGTTTCCCCAACACATTAGATACCACGGTTGACTTTGAGATCATCAACGGCAAGCCGGATACTTTTGTTATTACCGGCGATATTGATGCCATGTGGTTAAGGGATTCATCGGCACAGGTTTGGCCTTACCTGCCATTAATGAAGGAAGATAAAAACTTGCAGGAACTGATCAAAGGAGTGATCAACCGGCAGGTAAAATGCATTTTAAAAGATCCATATGCCAATGCATTTTATAAAGATGAAACAAAGATCAGCGAATGGAAAGATGATAAAACAACCATGAAGCCCGGTATTCATGAGCGCAAATGGGAAATAGATAGTTTGTGTTACCCCATACGGTTGTCTTATGGATATTGGAAAGAAACCGGTGACATTTCGGTCTTTGATAAAGACTGGCGGGAAGCGATGCGGTTGGTCATAAAAACTTTTAAAGAACAACAGCGTTTAGAGAATAATGGGCCATATAAATTTGAAAGAACAACGAGTTGGGCAACAGATGGTGTTCCACTTGGTGGATATGGTTATCCAAC
This sequence comes from Ferruginibacter sp., assembly GCA_039926045.1. Classification (GTDB taxonomy): domain Bacteria; phylum Bacteroidota; class Bacteroidia; order Chitinophagales; family Chitinophagaceae; genus Ferruginibacter. Next base: position 563 of record JBDSXS010000194.1, on the reverse strand, counting down.
AAAAAAGATCGGGCTGATACATTCGATGTTCAGGCCGAGCGATGATGCAACAGTGTTCCCTTTTAATGTACCAGGGAATATATTTGCGATAAATGCGCTTATTTGGTTGTTAGAAATGAAAAAGCTTTTAGGATATTCATCGATTGAAATTGCATCAATTCGTAAACTTGCAGATGACATCTTGAGTGCTATTGATGAAAATTGCAAGACTGAGCATTCGGTGTTCAAAGAAATATATGCATATGAGATCAATGGATTTGGAAGCTTTAATTTAATGGATGATGCCAATGTACCCTCTTTACTATCACTTCAATATCTAAACCCCTTAAATGGTTTCGATGATACTTATAAAAGAACTGTTCGCTATGTCCTGTCAACAAGCAATCCCTTCTTCTTCAAAGGCAAAGCTGCCGAAGGCATTGGTGGCCCGCATGTAGGGATGGATTATATATGGCCAATGAGTATCATTATGCGTGGGTTGACCAGTACTGATGACAAAGAAATAAAAATGTGCCTGGATATGTTGCAGCGTACTCATGCCGGTACCGGTTTCATGCATGAAT
>JBDSXS010000193.1:0-12078 GCA_039926045.1 Ferruginibacter sp. | reverse complement strand
GATACTATGCTAACTTCTCCCAGGTCGGTAGCAACTTTTGCTATAGTAAAACTAAGCGGGGTAACATTACTGGCCTGTATATTAATACGCTGCTCTATAATTTCATACCCGCTGTAACTGATCCTTAGTGTATAACCACCAGCATTGAGGTTACCGATCTCAAAAGCACCTGATTGGTCGGTTATTAACTGCCTTACCTTTGTAGAATCTCTTTGGGAAGTTAATTTAATAGTTGCTCCTGCAATAGGAGACTTATCAGTTTTATCTGTCAGTTTACCCTTAAGCCTTATATCCTGGCTTCTTGCCGATATACAGGCAAGGCTAAAAATCAATACTGCTAATACCTTTCTTAATCTCATAAATTTTCTTTTGTATGCTATTTAGACGACAGGCAGGGAAAAAACAGTTGGTTAAAGCAGCTTTTTTCAACAAAAACAGTCATATCAGGTAAGTGTGGCGTATATGAAGTATGAGCGGCAAGGGCCCGATATTTGCGGCAGGGTTTCTGTAAATAGATAAATTGCCTTTTTAGAATTAACTTGCATCCCTAAAAAATAAACAACGCAATATGGAATACAGCAAATTGGTATCAGTAACGGGCCTATCGGGTTTATTTGAGTTATTATCTTCAAAAGCCGATGGTGGTGTAGTGAAATCACTGGAAGACAAAAGCACAAAATTTGTAAGTACAAGGGTTCATAATTTTTCTCATTTAGAGAGTATTGAAGTTTTTACAACAAAAGAAAATGTGAATTTGGTAGATGTATTTACTGCCATGGCAGCCAGTACAGAAAAATTGCCGGCAGATAGTGATGCAGCAGCAGTAAAAAAATATTTTGAAAAAGTGTATCCAGATATGGACTTTAGCAGGGTATATGCCAGTGATATGAAAAAGATGGTGAAGTGGTTTGGTATATTAACCGCTAACAATGTAGAGATCAAATTATCTGAATTACATGAGGGCGATACAGCAACTCATGAAACGGTAAAGGCAAAACCATCTGCAACTAAAACAAGTGCAGTAAATAATGCCCCGGCCAGGAAGATAAATACACCGAGAAAGATGGCTTAACCCCCCAACCCCCTAAAGGGGGAGTAAGGCAACAACTAAATTATTTAAAATCCTGCCACAAATGCGGCAGGATTTTTGAATTTAAAGACCCAAAACTCACGACTCACATTTCACTACTCACGACTATGTACACAGCAGATATAAAAAAACTTCCCCGTCATTTTGTTCCAAAAGATTTTACAGTTACTGACTGGGAAAGCCTGGAGCCTTTTTTTAAAGACTTACTTGAAAGAAATATTGACAAGAAAGAAAATTTAGAAAAATGGCTAATGGATCAAAGCGAACTGGAAGCGCTTGTTAATGAAGATGCCTGCTGGCGACAGATAAAAATGACCTGTGATACGGAAAATAAATCCCTGGAAGAAGCTTTCAATTTCTTCTTTATGGAGATACAGCCAAAGATCCAGCCCTATGCCGATGCATTGAATAAGAAACTTTTGAACCATCCGTTGGCAAAAGAACTGGGTGAAGAAAAATATTTTACCTACCTGCGCAACATGCGTAAAAGTATTGAATTGTTCAGGGAAGAAAATATACCTATCCAGGCTGAGCTTTCTGTAATGCAGCAACAGTATGGTGTTATCTCTGCTGAAATGACCGTAACAGTTAATGGTGAAGAATATACTTTACAACAGGCAGCCAAGTTTTTAGAGAACCCCGACAGGAGTTTAAGAGAAGAAGTGTACAGGAAAATAAACGACAGAAGACTGATTGATAAAGAGCAACTGAATACTTTGTACGATACCCTGGTGGAAAAAAGAAACCGGGAAGCAATAAATGCCGGCTTCGATAATTACCGCGACTATCGTTTTAAAGAACTTGGGCGTTTTGATTATAGCAAGGAAGACTGTTACAAATTTCATGAAGCGGTAAAGCAACACGTGCTGCCCTTGGTGAATATCATTTACCAAAAGAAAAAAGAAAAACTTGGGCTGGATGTTTTACGCCCCTGGGATGTTGATGCAGAACCTGAAGGTATAAAACCGCTTCAGCCTTTTAAAACAAGTGAAGAGCTGATCGAAAAATCTATTGCCTGTTTTACAAAGCTCCGTCCATTCTTTGGCGACTGTCTTAAAAAAATGCAGGAGCTTAAACACCTTGACCTGGAAAGCAGGAAGGGTAAGGCACCCGGAGGTTATAATTGCCCACTGGCAGAAAGCGGTGCTCCTTTTATTTTTATGAATGCTGCCGGTCAGATGCATGATGTCACCACCATGTTGCATGAGGGCGGCCATGCCGTTCACTCTTTCCTGGCGCACCCATTAGAACTTAGTGGCTTTAAAGAATATCCTATGGAAATTGCAGAAGTTGCCAGTATGGCCATGGAACTGATGAGTATGGATGAATGGGAAACTTTCTTTGCCAATAAAGAAGACCTGCAAAGAGCTAAAGAACACCAGTTGGAAAGGGTGATCACCATCTTCCCATGGATTGCCGTCATAGATAAATTCCAGCATTGGATCTACGAGCACCCGGCACATACGCATGAACAACGTACTGCAACCTGGAATGAGATATTAAAAGAGTTCCAGGATGAGGTGATCGATTACAGCGGGCTTGAAGCTTACCGGAGCAATGCGTGGCAACGCCAGTTGCATTTATTTGAAGTGCCCTTTTATTATATTGAATATGGCATTGCACAACTGGGCGCCATTGGTATGTGGATGCAGTATAAGGAAAACAAGCAACAGGCAATGGATAATTATTGTATGGCACTTGCTTTGGGAGGCACTAGAACCCTTCCACAATTATTCGAAACCGCAGGATTAAAATTTGATTTTAGTCCCGAGAGGATAAAGGTGCTGATGGAGTTTGTGAAAACAGAAATGAATCGCTGATTATGGTGATTAAAAATGATTGCGCAGATTTTTGCTTACATGAATAATGTTTCATTTCTAAAAATCTGCGAAATCAAAAAACAATCATTTTAATCTGCGATTTTAATTACATTCATCACATATCCCGCTGATCACTACATCAGTTTGCTTTTGCTTAAAACCTTTGGGCAGCTTCACTTCCGGTATGGAGACATTATCCAGGCAAATTGTTTTATCACAAACATCACAGATAAAATGTACATGATTGTCATGATGGTGGCCTGCTTCGCAATTGTCCTTGCACAGGGCGTATAAGATGGAATTGTCTGTAGTAGGAATATTATGGATGATCCCTTTCTCCACAAAAGTTTGTAAGGTTCTGTACACAGTAACCCTGTCGAAAGAAGCATCAGTATTCTTTTCAATATCGGCATGTGCCAATGCACCCGGACTGTTCAAAAACAATTCCAGTATTTTCTTTCTTCCCTCTGTTACGCTAAGCTGGTTCTTTTTTAGTATATCTAAAAGCTGGTCCATAATTTTTTAATTAGGTGTATTACTAAAGCCATTCATAAAACGTTTGCTCGTTATCTTTTCTTTCAGCAATCCTTTGATGTCTTTAAAAAGTTTTTGCATTTCGTCTTCATTCAACCCGTCGTAAATACCTCTTACCCTGCGCTGGTTATCTACCAAAGCAAAGAATTGAGTATGTATGAACTGATCGGCCATGGTTTGATTTGAATCCGGCTTATTGTTATCGATCATATAACTCTGCCTGGCCATTTTGTAAAGAGCAGCTTTATCTCCTGTTACAAAATTCCAATTCGGATTTTGACTTTTGTCCCGCCTGAGGCGGGATGATTTTTGATTTGTTGTATCGTAATCGATCTTAAAAGAGCCATCTTTACTTTTGTCTAACCTGCCATCGATCATCTTTGCTTCGTAAGCTTTAAGCAAAGGAACAGAATCTGTTTCAGGCATACAGGTATGCGACAGGATCAAAAAGTTGGGCTCATCTTTATACATGTCAAACACCCTTCTCATATTGGCATTCATGACCGGGCAAATACCTTTACAGGTCGTAAAAAAATATTCTGCCACATACACTTTTCCATCTACATTATTTTGAGTGATCGTGTTTCCATCCTGGTTGGTAAAGGAGAAATCCTGTACATCTGCATTAATGACCGGCAGCAATGATCTTGACAGATCTTCATCCTTATAAACAAAATATAAGAAAGCCACGATCAACACCACAAAAAAGCTTCCATAAAATAATAACCGCCTGCCCATATCTGATCATTTTTGCAAATTTACGCCCCTTTCGATTAATAAGGCGCCTTTTTGCAACATTATTGCAAATATCTTATCTTTGTGTCCAATCTGAATATGAATATTAAAATCAACTGGGATGCCCTTGGAATTGGAACTTCTGTAGCCTGTGCTATACATTGTGCATTATTACCAATCCTGTTAACCACGCTTCCTGTTTTCGGTATTGATATCATTCATAACCTATTTTTTGAGTGGGGCATGATTGCTTTGGCATTTGTAGTGGGTTCTTATTCTCTGTTCCATGGCTATATAAAACATCACCGCTCACTCACGCCGGTTTTGATCTTCAGCATGGGATTTATCTTTTTGGTTTTAAAACAGTTTTATGTTCAATATGAAATTCTTTTCCTGGTCATTGCAGTTGCCTTAATCATCAGTGCACATTTTTACAATTACCGGCTTTGTCACCGGAGTAAGTGTTCATCTCCCCTTCATAAACATTAAAGGTTAATCCGTTAATTGGTTAATTAGTGCCGGATCATTTATATTTATGATCCAAACTAATGTTATGAGAAAAATTCTTTCCACTTTAATAGTTTTCTTTTTATTGCTTTCATCCGCATTAGCCCAATCAAAACCTGCCCGTCCGTTAGGTGGGGATGAACAGCTTATCCGTACACTTCTTGAAGAACAACGACAGTCCTGGAACAACGGAGAAGTTGAAAAATTTATGACTACTTACTGGCAGAGTGATTCATTGATGTTTATTGGCAAAAGCGGCATTACCTATGGCTGGCAAAATACGCTCAACAATTACAAGAAAGGATATCCCGATACAGCTACTATGGGTAAACTTACATTTGATATCCTTGAAGTGAAAAGATTATCAGTCATTTATTTTTTTGTGGTAGGTAAATGGCATTTAACACGCAGCATGGGTGATGCCGGCGGATACTTTACCTTACTGTTTAAGAAGGTAAAAAATAAATGGGTGATCGTGGCAGACCACAGCAGCTGATCACAGCTTCCATTTACGTTTTAGATGTAAGACCAGGAAGACAAAACTGGTAACCAGGAATGCATAATAAACATAATTAACCCACCCGGGCTTATCTTCAAAAAAAGCATACCCCTTATAAATACCAATAAAAACATTTACCATCATCCATAACAAAACAATGGAAACGGTTTGCAATATCCTTACCAGGAATTCTCTTGTTTCATCTTCCATTCCCATAATATCCCCATCCCCTAAAAGGGGGTTTTGGGTTCTATAAAATTACTAAAACTAGTTGGGGCTTTTTTATTTTACAAGAAGCTTTTTAAAAGCAATACTATCGCCGTTGAATACATTAAAGTCAACATAGGCATCAATACCGTTCACCCTGCCTTTCTCATTGTGTTGCCAAATGGTCCATTTGCGTGTTATCCTGGGTTTATTTTTTACATAATAATGGGCAACCCATAAAGGATAGTCATCAAACTGCCCATCTAAAAAATTTTCATAAAAATCAATATTGGTATAAATGATGGGTTTGATCTTATAGTGTTTTTCAATCATCACCAACCAGTCTTTAGCCCTTTGCTGGATATCTGTTACAGACGCCCCGTTTGCTGTTTCAATATCCAACACCGGTGGCAGATCTCCTTTGGATAATTTTACTGTTTCTATAAAATTTTCAGCCTGTGCTTTCCCGCTTTTACTGCTCACAAAAAAATGATATGCGCCTTTTACTACGGAAGCCTGTTTTGCATTAAACCAGTTTTGACGAAAGCCGTTATCTACCCGGCCAAGCCCTTCGGTTGCTTTAATAAATGCAAAGCCGATCTTTACCTGCTGGTCCTGCATTGCATTAACAGCCTTCCAGTCAATATTATGCTGGTAGCGGCTTACATCAATGCCATGTATGGAATAATTTACCGGTAGATCGATACCAAAGGCAGGGTAACGTACAAATTTAGGGCGGGTTAAAAAATCATGCATATAATAAATAGCCGTGGCTATTACAGCGAGTAATAATACAGGCATCAAAATAGTTCTTAAAATGCCTTTCTTTCTTTTTTTTACCAAGGGTTGGGCTCCGCAGGTTTACAATGCAGTTACCTTACAAACCTAATAATAAATATAATTATGATGCTGGTAAAGTTTTCATAAATGAAACTATTTGAGCAGTTTTTTTACATATTTAAAATCCCCGGAGTTGATCCGTAAAAAATAGGCTCCTTTTGACAGGTATTGCGTAGGCACATCAACATATTCTGCACCATTGATCAGGTTAACCTTTTTTGTAAAGACCAATTGCCCGATAGCATTATATAAATTGATATTCGCCGGACCTCCTGTCATTTTACGCAGATAAATGTACAAATGGTCGTGCACCGGGTTTGGAAACACCTGTACAATATTTTGCCCTGGCGTGGCATCCGGAACTTTGGCAGTTGTATTGTTCTTTGTTACAAGCCAATAGTCACGGTCTATCAATACCGTGTCGGCAATAAATCCGATATTTCTGAAAAAGGTTTCACCGTTCGTTTTATTATCCACTACAATTGTTTTTTCCTGTGTTGCATTTTTAAATGTAAGCGCCACGGGCAATTCAAAGAAATCAACAGAAGGGTGTGATGTGGTTTGATTCATTTTAATATTTACATAGCTACTGCCTACCTGGGTCCATTGCACATTATAAGATGGGTAGCCCTGTCCTTTAAACCAATCTTTAAAAAACTCAGCCAGGCTTTGCCCGCTTGCCTGTTCCAGGTTTCGTTTCAGGTCGTCTGTAAGAGCAAAACCATAAGCGATCTTTGGATCTTTCTGGTATTGGCGTAAGCCATTAAAGAAAGCTGCATCACCCAATTTCCACCGCAACATATACAAGAGGTAAGAACCTTTATTATAACTGAGCCTGCCCGAAAAGATCCTGCCCACATTGGTAGTATCATCAACCCATACCGAACCTCCTGGTGCTGATGTGATATTATTGATCACAGATTTTCTTGAGTTGATGATGTTGGCAGGATATTTATTTTCCATATAAAAAGCTGCAAGAAATGTAGCAAATCCTTCGTTAAGCCAGATATGTTCCCAACTTGCGCAGGTCACCTTATCTCCAAACCACTGGTGCCCCAGCTCATGTGCGATCAGGCCCTCATCAATGGAAACAATAAATGTTGAAGTTTGATGTTCCATCCCTCCACCCCAGCTAAACTGAACATGCCCGTATTTTTCTTTTATAAATGGATAATCACCAAAATTGTTGTGAAACAATTGCAAGGCATCTAAAACATTTTGTGTGCCGCTCTGGAAAGAGGCCTGGCTTTCAGGATAACAATAGGTCTGCATTGGTAAAGTAGTAGTTCCCAATAAAACACTGTTATTAAATACGCTGTAATTGGTAACTGCAAAACAAACCAGGTATGAAGCAATGGGATAGCGATGCTTCCAGTAAGTCGCTTTTTTTGTGCCTCCGGCGATCAGCGTTTCACTCTGTAATAAACCATTGGAAGCCGCTTTGTATTGAGGAGGTGCTGTTATGATCACATCAATTGAATCGGCTTTGTCATCTAGTCCGTTTTTGCATGGCCACCAGTCACGACTGCCATAAGGTTCGCTGAGGCTCCACATAACAGGTGTTCCTGCATGAGTGGTTATTTCAAAAGAACCAAAGCCATTATTGGGTGGAACTCCTTTATAAAAAATGGAAACAGAATCCAGCACACCAGCATTAATGGTTGCAGGAAAATCCATAGACAGGGTATTATTAATATGCTGTTTGGTAAGTAAAGTATTGCGTTGTTTAACACTGTCAACCACCAGTGGATTCATCAGGTCTATCTGGATATTATTGGTAGCAGAAGTAATGGTAAAATAAACGGTTACTTTTCCTGTTATATACCTTACCGCCGGGTTTACTTCCCATTCGCCCCTGTAATACTTAACATCATAATTATTACTGGCAGAAGTTAGGCCTGTAGTATTGATGCCACCAGGTGCTAACCGTTGATATTCAGCCTGTTCGGCTTGAGCAATTTCGTTTACCTGTTTACAGTGGGCCGGAGCAATTTGTGCTGAAATATCTAAACTGTTCAGTATAAAAAAAATAAAAAAAATACGCATAATTAATAATTTGATTGCGGGTAAAAGATACTCATTAAAGTTAAAGGTCTTAAAGTTTTGTGAAAGGGCAATATTGTATACCTCATGCCGTTATTAAGATTGCCCGTAATTAATTCTGTACCCCTTGAAAATTTAATTAAGCATGAGCAAACCAAATTATTGGTCTTTTATGGTATCCAAACGAGTTTGGATACTTTTTTTTTCTTTAATGCTGTGTAGTCTTACTAAGGCAAACCCTTATTTAGATACTTCCAAAAAACAACTTTTGGCTGCTGTTGCTAAAAAAGATATTGCAGGAACAGTTACGCTGGAACCAAATTTTGTTTTCCCTGATATATTGACGGGTAATGAAGAGCAGGCGCTGCTTTATATTGAAAAGTTCTCCTCGAACAGGCGGGCCTATATTATCCGTACTTATAACCGCAGCAAAAAATATTTTCCCAAAGCAAGTGCTATTTTGGAAAAGTATGATCTGCCGCATGAGTTGAAAATTCTCTTGGCACTGGAGAGTGCTTTTAATGCCAATGCTGTATCAAGGGCCGGGGCCGTTGGTTACTGGCAGATCATGGATGAAGTGGCCAGGGAATACGGATTGAAATATGTACCTAAACAGAGTGCTGGTGTAAAAAAGGCTGCATTAAAAAAAGCAGTAGCAAAGGGAACAAAAAAAGCTGCAAAAAGACCTGACCCGTTAAAAGACGATAGAAAGAATTTCAATAAATCAACCTATGCTGCTGCACGTTATTTAAAAGATCGTAGCCGGAATTTGAATAACGACCTGTTGTTGATGGTAGCCAGTTATAATTGTGGCGTAGGCAACGTTTGGGAAGCCATGAAAAAGACAGGAAAAGACGAGCCTGATTTTTGGGATATTAAAGATTACCTGCCCGGCGAAACCCAGGCTTATGTAATGAATTTCATTACATTGAATGTGATCTTTCATAATTACGAAAAATTTGCCAACAACACGCTTTTGTTTACACCAACAAAAGTTAAGCTCGAAAATATGGAAGGAATTATGACGGAAGAGTTGTCATCCTCCAATAAGTAAACATATAAACCTACTTCAAAAAACCAGCACCCCGATGCTGGTTTTTTATTTTAAAAGAATATAACAAAAGCTTCGGGGATAAGCTATGTTAAAAAGAGAACATACAAAACATAGCACTCAACAAATAACCACAATCGGCTTACCTTTGCTCATGCCCCAATTCAATTGGAACGATAGTACAAACTTATTAAGCAAACTTACTTTGCGACGGTTTATAAACGGCAGTAAAGTGCTCAGCAGTTTTTACATCAGTCGCTTATTGAATAAACCGGTGCAATGGGGTTACCCCGTTTCTGTTTCTTTTGAGCCTACCACCAGTTGTAATCTCCGCTGCCCCGAGTGCCCGAGTGGCTTAAGACAATTTTCCCGTCCGACAGGTATGTTAGAAAATGATCTTTTCAAAAGAACCATTGATGATATTCATAAAGAGTTGTTGTACCTCATTTTTTATTTCCAGGGAGAGCCTTACCTGAATCCCGGATTTTTGGATATGGTGAAATATGCCAGTGATAAAAAAATATATACAGCCACTTCAACCAATGCCCATTATTTGACCGATGAAGTAGCAAAAAAAACAGTGGAGAGTGGTTTGGACCGGTTGATCATTTCTATTGACGGCACTACACAGGATGTGTACCAGCAATACCGGGTGGGTGGTAACCTGGAAAAAGTTTTAACCGGTGCAAAAAATATCATGAAATGGAAAAAGGAACTGAAAAGTAAAACGCCTTTTGTTTTCTTCCAGTTTTTGGTTGTTAAGCCTAATGAACACCAGGTTGAAGATATTAAGCGGCTGGCAAAGGAAGTAGGTGTTGATGAAGTTCGTTTTAAAACAGCGCAGGTGTATGAATATGAGACCGATCCGAACAACCTGATACCAACCATTGATAAGTACAGCCGATATAAAAAAAATGCCGACGGGTCTTATTCAGCAAAAAACAAATTGGCCAACCGCTGTTGGAAGCTTCAGCATGCCAATGTGATCACCTGGGACGGGCTGGTAGTGCCCTGCTGTTTCGATAAAGATGCCACACACCAGCTGGGAAATTTAAAAACCCAGTCCTTTAAAGAAATCTGGCACAATAATAACTATAAACAATTCAGGGCCGACCTGATAAAAAGCAGGAAGAATATTGATATTTGCGCCAATTGCAGTGAGGGTGTTTCTGTTTGGAAAGAGTAAATGTCTGCTTTATTAACTTATCTATATTTATTTTATGAATATTACTTTTAATAACCGTTTGAGGCAGCTTATACTACTGCTCATTATCATTTTTTTGATAGCCCTTTTTATAGTGCAGCTCACTACATTTTTACCCGGCTTGCTGGGAGGGATAACTTTATTTATCCTCAGCCGCTCATTATACTACCGGCTCATTTTTAAACGTAAATGGAAAAAAGGCTGGACGGCACTATTGATCATCCTGGGTTATTTGCTGATTATTTCCTTACCCATTTATTTATGTATAACCCTGGTTTCTCCAAAGATCTCAGCGATCCTTGAGAATCCCGACCAGATCATGAACAGCCTGAATATTGTTTCTCAAAAAGTAAAACAGGCTACGGGTATACAATTGATCAATGCACAAAACACCTCTACCATTAGCCAGAAGATATCTGTTTTTATTCCCCAGATCCTAAACAGCACACTGAACCTCATAAGTAACATCATCATCATGTTCTTCCTGCTGTATTATTTATTATACTATGGAAGAGAGATAGAAAAATACCTGAACCATATCATTCCTTTTGAGCCAAAAAATGTTGATAAGCTGGCAAGGGAAACAAAAATAATGGTGAAGGCAAATGCTTTGGGAATACCCGTTATTTGCATTGCGCAGGGAGCAGCAGCCGCTTTGGGTTACTGGATATTTGGTGTTGAGGATTGGGGCATGTGGGGTTTTGTAACAGGGGTATTTGCCTTCTTTCCTATTGTTGGAACCATGATCGTGTGGGTTCCTTTAGTATTATTTATGTTTGCCTCCGGTCAAAATTGGGAAGCCTGGGGACTCACGTTCTATAGTTTTATCGTAACGGGTAACGTTGATTACATAACCCGGTTAGGGCTTTTAAAAAAATTAGGAAACGTTAGCCCGGTATTAACAGTAATAGGCGTAATTGTTGGTTTAAACCTGTTTGGTTTTATAGGGCTTATTTTCGGTCCATTGCTCGTTAGCTATTTTGTAATTTTGGTTAAGATATACATGAATGAATTTACCCCTTTAGACCAGGAGGTGTAATTGATCACTACATTAAAGAAATATATTGAGCTTAGAAAAAGATATCAGTCAATCTTCGTTTCGTAATGATTTTCAAAAAGGCATCATTAATCTTATTTATACCTATAACTGGATGAATGAGAAAATGAAAGCTGTATTTGATAAAGAAGGTATTACCGGCCAGCAATATAATATTCTCAGGATCTTAAGGGGCGCAGGCAAACCCATCTCCACCTTGCAGATACGTGAACGCATGCTGGATAAAATGAGCGACACCAGCCGCATTGTTGACCGTCTGGTTTTAAAAGGCCTGGCTCAAAAAAACACCTGCAAAAACGACAAGCGGCTGGTTGATGTGAGTATCACTGGCAAGGGAAGAAAATTATTGGAAAAAATAGACCGGTATGAAAAAGATATGGATGCCATTTTGGGCAACCTTACAGATGCCGAAGCAAAAACATTAAATAAATTATTAGATAAGATCCGGCAGTCGGATTGATCAAAAGACCATGCAGAAAAAATTCCTTTTT
>JBDSXS010000192.1:0-7189 GCA_039926045.1 Ferruginibacter sp. | reverse complement strand
AAAAGATCTGATCGTGAATCGCCAACTTTGTCATTTTTTCCGTGCCGATGCAAAATTAGGTATGGCCGTCGCTCAGGGCCTCGGAGTAGATATTGATGCGATGATGATTGAAATAAAGCATGAGGCGGCGTTAGTCTGACTTCGACGAGCTCAGTCTGACAAAATGTATCACGCTTGTTGATTCAGTTTATTAAGACTGAGCTCGTCGAAGTATGGATGTCAGGCTGAGCTCGTCGAAGTATGGATGTCAGGCTTGTAAAGGTTATATAATTCGGTAACAGAATCAATCTATTGTAAATTGGTTTTGTTATGGCGATAAATATAAATGATATGACAGTTGAGCGTAAGTATTTAGATACTTATCGCTTCATGATTAAAGAGTATGAGCAGGTCAAGCGTAAGGAACATCCTGTTTACAAGTATGTTGAAGACTTATATAAAGGTTGGGGCACCAATCGAAAAAGTTTTTTAAAGTACTACAACCGCTTTAAGCAAAGTGGTCGTGATCAGGATTTACTTCCTCAGAAACGTGGCCCAAAGTACAAGACCAGGCGTCCATTAAAGTTCATTGAGAATAAGGTAATAGAATTAAGGCAAAAAGGCAACTCAAAACATGAGATCGTAAGCATTTTAAAGCCATCTTTGAATAAATTTACACCTTCTGCCTCTGGTGTTTACAACATTTGTAAACGTTACGGGTTAAACAGATTAACACCAAAGCTAAAAGAAAACAAACGTAAAATAATCAAAGAAAAGATGGGCCAGTTAGGACATATCGATTGCCATCATCTAGGCAAAGCCATGATACGAGGCGAAAGCCGTAAGCTTTACCTGGTATGTGTTTTAGATGACCATAGCCGTTTGGCATGGGCCGAAGTTACCGAAGATGTAACCGCTCTAACGGTGATGTTTGCAGCTTTAAAATGTATGAACATCTTACATGATCAATACAAAATAAAGTTTGAAGAAATTATATCGGACAATGGCCCTGAGTTCGGGCAAAGAAACAGTAACAATAAAATGCAACATCCTTTTGAACGTATGCTTATCGAACTGGGGATCAAACATCGGTATACCCAACCTTACCGGCCTCAGACGAACGGAAAAGTTGAACGTTTTTGGAGAACAATAAAAGATGATCTTTTGAGTGAAACAGATTTTGATTCCTTAGATGAACTGAGAGACGAACTATTACAATATATGTGTTATTATAATGAGGAAAGACCCCACCAGGGAATAGATGGAAAAAAGCCCGCACATATTGCAGAGGAGCAAAATAAAAATAACCCTTCATAAGTTGAACGGCGAACGGAAATTATCCAAAAATTGAAGAGAGCCGTTCAACTTATGAAAACTGTTACCGAATTACTAAACACTTACAAGCCTGACATTCCTTTAATTTATTTTTTCAAACTGGTACACTATGGCCGCTCATACATTATCTCTTTTAAATCAACTTGCATCACGTAATTTTGGTTCATGCGTAAGTCGCTAAACATCATCCGCAATTCTTTAAAGTTAACTTTCCAGGAACTGAAAGTAAATAAACTCCGCACCGCACTCAGTCTTACAGGTGTTGCCTTCGGTATCTTTTGCATCATTGGTGTACTGGCTACTGTTAACAGCCTGGAACGTAATATCCAAAACGAAGTAAAAAGCCTGGGCAGCAATACCATTTATATTGACAAATGGGATTACAGCGGCGGACCCGATCAACCCATCTGGAAATTCAGGGCCAGGCCAACCCCCAAGTATGAAGAAGCCCAAATGGTAAAAGAACGTGCGGTACTGCTTGATGATATTGCCTATTTAATGCAAACGGGTGGCAGTATCTCACATAAAGACGATCTGCTGCAAAGTGTAAGTGTATATGGCATCACGCAGCAACAGATCATCGTTCAGCCGCTTAACTTTGACCAGGGGCGTTATTTTTCGGAAAGTGAATTTATTGCAGGGAGTAACGTTTGCCTGATCGGTTTTACAAATGCCGAATCTTTATTTGGCAATGCTGAACGGGCCCTGGGGAAACATATAGATATTAAAGGAAAAAAAGCCACCATTGTTGGTGTTATAAAAAAAGAAGGCAAGAACATGATCGGCTGGGATTATGATAACTGCATTATGCTGCCTTATAAATTTTGCAAACAATTGTTCCAGGAAGAATTTGCCAACCCCATCCTGATCGCCAAAGGCAAGGAAGGTGTAACGCCCACTGCCCTGATGGATGAGCTAAAAGGCATCATGCGCCAGATCAGGAGATTAAGCCCCAGGCAGGAGGACAATTTTTCTCTCAATAGTGTGGAAGCCTTCAGCAAAGCCATTACCGGGTTTTTCTCCATGGTAAATGTTGTTGGAGCCATTATCGGTGGCATCAGTTTGGTTGTGGGACTGTTCGGCATAGCCAATATCATGTTTGTAACGGTAAGGGAAAGAACCAGTGTTATCGGGTTAAAAAAAGCCATCGGCGCCAAAAAGAGCAGTATCCTTTTTGAATTTTTAATGGAAGCTACTGTACTCTGCATACTGGGCGGAGCAATCGGTTTATTCTTTGTGTATATACTCACACTTATATTATCGGGGCCATTGAAATTCCCGGTCTATATTTCATTACCCATGCTGTTTGCCACCATCATCATTTGTGTTGCCGTAGGCATACTGGCTGGTATCATCCCGGCATCGCAGGCCGCTAAAATGGATCCGGTGACGGCGATACGCAGTAAATAACGGCCCCCTCTATCTCCCCCAAAGGGGGAGGAAATTCCAAAGATATTAGCGAAGATTGACAAAGACATTTTACGATTATGATATGCACCTTCCAGTTCCCTCTCCTTTAGAGAGGGGTTGGGGTGAGGTTTCATACCTTTGCGGAACATTTTAGATTTTTTTATTAATGAGTATTTTTATCTTAGCTATTGAATCAAGTTGCGATGAAACATCAGCATCAGTTTGTGTTGATGGAAAAATTTTATCGAACAGCATTGCCAACCAAACCGTGCACGAGCAGTTTGGCGGCGTTGTGCCTGAACTGGCCAGCCGTGCCCATATGCAGAATATTGTACCTGTAGTTGATGCAGCTTTGCAAACTGCCAACTGTCAACTGTTAACTATTGACGCCATCGCATTTACACAGGCACCCGGACTGATCGGCTCTCTGCTGGTGGGTACACAGTTTGCCAAATCATTATCATTGGCTTTGGATAAGCCGCTCATTGCTGTACATCATATGCAGGCGCATGTACTGGCTAATCTTATTCCGGAGAAAAAGCCCGGTTTCCCTTTCTTATGTCTAACGGTAAGCGGTGGGCACACACAAATTGTGCGTTGCGATTCGCCCACTCGATTAAAAGTTATTGGTGAGACCATTGATGATGCGGCAGGTGAAGCTTTTGATAAGACCGCAAAAATGCTAGGACTACCCTATCCCGGCGGCCCCCTCATCGATAAATATGCAGCCAGTGGAGACTCCAAACGTTTTAAGTTTCCGGAGCCGCAGATTCCCGGTTTGAATTTCAGCTTTTCGGGTTTAAAAACTTCTATCCTCTATTTTTTGAAAAATGCAGGTACCAGTAATTTGTTCAAAGAAGAATTTTTAGCCGATGAACCCACCCGTCAAAAATTCATTGAAGAGAATAGGGATGATATTTGCGCATCGATACAGGACCGGATCGTGAGCATCTTATTGAACAAGCTTAAAAAAGCCGCCCTGGAAACCGGCATCACTGATATTTGCCTGGCCGGTGGTGTTAGTGCCAACAGCGGGCTGCGAAGGGCTTTTACAACTATGGGAGAAAAGGAGAATTGGAATACATTCATTCCTGCATTTGAATATTGTACCGATAATGCTGCGATGATCGCCATTACCGGTTACTATAAATATTTGGAAAAGGATTTTACAGAACTAAGTATAAGTCCTTCGGCAAGAGCTGAGTGGTAAGAAAAAGCTTAAAGGGCTTAACTATAAGGGATAGGCATGCTAATTGCTAAGTCTTTAGAATATTAAAAACATCCTTGAGGCTTGTATCTCTTATGTCTAACAACTATTTTAATTTCAAACAATTCACGGTTCGCCAGGATAACTGCGCCATGAAAGTTTGTACAGATGCCTGTTTGTTTGGTGCTTTCGTTGCCAACCTGCCTGATGCTGCTGTGGACTGCCTAGATATTGGAACCGGGACAGGATTATTATCATTAATGCTTACTCAAAAAAATGGTTCGGTTATTATTAACGCTTTTGAAATTGATACCGGCGCAGCTGAACAGGCCAGGGAAAATTTTGCCGCATCACCCTGGGCCAATAGGTTACAGGCTATTAATGAAGATATTTTAACACTGGCACCCGATCCCCTCATAGCGCCTGATAAGCAAAAAGCTGTGAGCAAAAAATATGACCTGATCATTTGCAATCCGCCTTTTTTTGAAGATAACCTGCGATCACCGGATGAGGCAATAAATAAAGCAAGGCATGATTCGGCTTTAACCTTAGTTGAGCTCTTACATATTGTAGATATTCATTTAACAGCAAATGGATCATTTGCCGTGCTATTGCCTTACCTGCGGGTTGATTATTTTATTGAAGAAGCAGCAAAGGTTGATCTTCATCTGAACAAACAAATTCTTGTTAAGCAAAGTCCGAAACATAATTTCTTCCGGGGCATATTATTTTTCAGCCGTACAGAAAAAGAAACAGAACGAATTGAAATTGCTATTAAAGAAGAAGCTGATGAATATACAGCAGCATTTAAAGAAGCTTTAAAAGATTACTATCTCTATTTATGATCAGAGGCCTGCATAATCCTTCATATACCCGTAAGGCTCATTGAGTTTACCGGCATCAACCATGGTTGCATGTTCGATCAATTTGCTGCCGCCAAGCCTGATATCATCCAACACGAATTTGATCAGCTGTTCACCGAAATAGCGGCTTGCATCCCTGGACAATTCATTGGGCAAATTGCCAACAGCCATGATGTCAACTGAATTTGCTAAATATGGATCCGTTCTTTCAAAACTGGTCTTATCAACTCCATAAACAGGATCTGCGATGGTGCTGTCACCCAGGTTGCAGGGCACAGAACCGTGCAGGTCATCCGTAATATCTGCAATGGTTTGTATCCTGAAATTTTCTTTTTTAAGATCATCCATTTCAAAAAGGCGTGGAATATTTTTTTCCCAGTAAATGCCATTGATCAAAATATCGGTGCCAGGAATATACTCCGTAAACCTGCAGTTATAATTTTGTGGATTACTGTGAAAATCATTCCGGTTGTATTTGCCGGTATCTTTATGTGCATACAGGTCGGCGCCTTTTAAATGTACATACACCGGGTAGGTAAATGCCGTGTCCAGGTATTCATCCGTTTCTACTTCATGTATACCCAATAGATTCATGATCTCCAATACGCCATGAGCCACACGCCCGGTACCGGTTACCGCAATTTTAATATTGGGCAGTCTCAATCCAAAATAAGTATGTATCAATTTTTGAAAACTGTTTACTGAGCCTACACGTTGGAGTTTAAATGTGCCGGTGCGGTTGCCATAGGCCATCATACCGTTGTGGGCGCCAACAATGCCAGCAAAAAAACCAAAGCCAATGATACGGGTACCATCATCATGTTCCAGGCATTCATAATCGATCAGCGATATTTTTTTATCCAGGATCGCCTTAAATAATTTTTGATTGGCCGGTTGCATTTTTTTGGTGTGAGAAAAGAACATGTAGGTCTTTCCTTCCAGCAACATATCAACAGGTACTTCTTTAATGCCGAGTAATAAATTGCATTCGCTGAGGTCTTCTTTAACTTCCACTCCTGCCCTTTCGTATTCCTTATCGGTATAACAGCGGCTGCCAGACTGCTGGACAATAACCTGTACATCATCGAAATTCATGTGCAGCCATTTACAATGCGATGGTGTAAGTGCCACCCGGTTATCCTGTGGTATTTTTCCTTCCCGTATCAGTCCGATTTTCAGCATCGATCGTTAATTTAAAGCGGCAATTTACATTTTAGATTTTAAATGGAAAGTTATCCAAGACTATAAGTCGTTTTTATTGTCACTTTTTTGCTTGCCCAAAAAAGTAACCAAAAAAGGGCCCCGAATCCGATTACATCCCGGATTCGGGATGGTTCCCTGATTAAACTTTTGTGCTACTGCGGCTTGTACATCGGTAATTCTACTCTTAGGTGCGTTACCCAAAGTTGACGAAGGCAGCTTTTAATTTAATGTATACCCACACTTTATTTTTCTTGATATAACTGTGGTTATGGTATTTTCACGCTAATTTTTTTTATTAAAGCAGAGAGATGTCAGCAATTTTAGTTTACTGATTTTCATCTAAGAGTAAAGAACTTCTGCTGAAGCTACAGTAGTACAAAAGCTGAGTAAAGTTGTACGGCAGGAACGGGTTGTCATCGTTCCTGCCTTGACTTTTTTTTTACTTTTTGCGTCAAGGCAAAAAGTAAAAACAACTTACATTTGCACTATGAATTATTTTGAACTGTTTGAATTGCCTGTTTCTTTTAAAATTGATAAAAGCAACCTTGCCAAAAAATATTTTGAGCTTCAGAAAAAATATCATCCCGATTTTTTTGCACAGGGCACCGAGCACGAACAGGAACAGGCGTTGGAAATATCATCCCAACTAAACAAAGCCTTAAAAACATTTAAGAACCAGGACCAGACCATTAAATATGTATTGCAGTTAAAGGAATTGCTGGAAGAAGAAGAAAAATACCAGCTGCCCCCGGCATTTTTAATGGAGATGATGGAAATGAATGAAGAGTTATCCGACAACTCTGCTCAACAGGTACAGGATCTGGAAGATCAGCTCTACAGCGAAGTAAAGCCCATTATTGAAAACTATGATGATGCTACCGGAAGCACGGCCGACTTATTAAAACTAAAAGAATACTATTTCAAGAAAAAATACCTGCAACGTATTTTGGACAGATTGGAGGGATGATGTAATATTGCCCCCTTGACGGTTAATCCGTTAATTTGTTAATTGGTTAATCCGTGGGGATTATTAATATGTGTAGAGACTTAAATTCATTTAGCTCTTCACAAATTAACGGATTAACGTATAAACGGATTAACGTTGTAAAGCCCATGTGGCGGAATTGGTAGACGCAGCAGACTCAAAATCTGCCATTCGCAAGGGTGTGAAGGTTCGATTCCTTTCGTGGGC
>JBDSXS010000191.1:0-18175 GCA_039926045.1 Ferruginibacter sp. | reverse complement strand
TGCAACCCTTTGTTGAAAATGCTATCTGGCATGGATTGATCAATAAAGAAGGAGAAAAAAAACTGCTGCTGCAATTTGAAGAGAAGGATGGATATCTTGAATGTATTATTTATGACAATGGAGTAGGGAGGAAAAGATCGGCTGAGATCAAAAAAAGTAAACTGGGGGCAAGTCATTTTGAATCAAAGGGAACTAAACTCGCCCTTCAACGAATTGAAATACTGAACAGGGAGAAGCCCGGTTCAGCAAGTATTGAAAACATTGACCTGTATGACGAAACAGGTAATGCTTCGGGAACTAAGATCGTGGTAAAATTTGCTACAGATCTAAACAGCTTTAAAAAAAGGGCAAATGATTAAAATACTGATTGTTGATGATGAGCGGTCGGCAGTACGCATCTTAAAAGTATTGATCGAAAAACATATTTTAGTTGATAAGCAGATCGAGATCACAAACGATCCGGAAGAGGCGTTGAAGCTTATGGACACATTTAAGCCTTCGCTGGTTATGCTGGATATTGAAATGCCCGGCATGAATGGCTTTGATTTTATGAACAAAGCCAGTGAATGGGATTTTGACGTCATTTTTACCACCGCATTCGATCAATATGCCATCAAGGCCATTCGATTCAGTGCATTGGATTATTTATTGAAACCAATAGACATTGTGGAGTTAAAAAATGCCATCAACCGGCATATTGTAAAAAATCAATCATCAGCAGTAAACTCTCAACAACCATTGGTTGACAACCTGATATTTAACCTGAAACAAAAAAGCCTCGAGCATTTTAAACTGGCTTTATCAACCAGTGAAGGAACTTTTTTATATGAACCGCGGGAGATCATTGTGTTGGAAGGAAGCAGCAATTATACAAAATTCTTTTTCAGTGGCCAGCGATCATTAATAGTTTCAAAAACAATGAAGGAATATGAAGATATCCTGTTAGACCACCAGTTTCTAAGGGTGCATAAATCTTTCCTCGTAAACCGGGATCATGTAATAAAAGTAGATAAGGAGGGCGTGCTGGAATTGAGTAATCATATGCATATTCCCATATCACGTCGAAGGAAAGCAGAGATATTGCAATGGTTTAAACAGGTGTAACTATTAGATATAATGCTGGTAAAAATTTCAGGGCCTAACGCCCTCTCCTCCAGGAGAGGGTTGGGTGAGGTTGAGGTTAATTCAACTTCAACTCAAACATCTTCGGCCAGCGCTTTCCTGTAATTAAGAATTTTTTTGTTACAGAATCATAAGCGATACCATTAAGAACATCAGTTCTGGGTACGACCTGCCCTGGGAAATATGTTTGCTTTAAATTTTTCAGCGTCATTTTTCCAACAACGTGACCGCTGGCAGGGTCAATTTTTATGATGTCGTCAGTTTGATAAATATTAGCATAAACAAAGCCATCAATAAATTCCAGTTCATTTATGGAATCAATAGGGCCGCTGTTATCTGATACATTAATGGTGCTTTTTAACCTGAAATCATCCGGGTTTACAAAATAAAGATTTGCAGACCCTGTGCTGATGATCAGGTCTGTTCCATTATTGGTTAATCCCCAACCCTCATAAGGCCATTTAAAAGTTTTGATGGGCTTGTCAATATTATTTACATCATACACATACACAATATTGCTCTCCCAGGTTAGCTGGTAAATTTTATTTTTAAAGATGGTGATACCTTCTCCAAAAATAGAATCGGTGCCCATCATGTGTTTTTTCTCAACCTTGCCGGTCTTATAGTCTGTGATCCTTAATGATGAAGTTGTAAAATCACCGGTTCCTTCATACAATTTGCCGTTGTGAAACTCAAGTCCCTGGGTATAGGCACTGGTATCATGTGGGTATTCGGCAACAATGCTGTAACCAATAACAGGAGTAGGTTTAACTTTTATAGTTTCATCCTCAACAATCTTTGTGTCGTTACCATTACATGCTGCTAAAATTACCAGTGCTAAAATTGCTGAATATTTTCTCATCATCATTATTTTCAAAATATGAACAAAAATAGGGAACTGTTTTGGTGCAACAGTACCCCGGGTATAAAAGAATGCAAATATTTAGTTAACTGTCCAGGCTGGTTTCCGTTTTCCGGTAATGAATATTGCGTTCTTTTAAGTAGTCAAGCATAAAATTAAAACAGGTTTCATCCCTGCCCACCAGCTCCGGCGGAAAAACACCTTTTTCTGTAAACAACTTTTCGATAAGCATATTCACTGCAGCCGTGCAGGTATAACCCGTGGTACGGCTCATAGAGGAGGTTTGGGTTGCGGCATCGTATTCGTCATACAGGTCGTATTGGATCATTTTTCCTTCACCGGTTATTTTGATCTGCATCAAGGTAAATTCCTCTTCTGTTTCACCCAGTTTCCACTGGTCAAATAAAAGGGAGGATGTAAATTCCAGGGGAGAAACCTGTTGCCCTTTAAAGTTGACCGGAGCAGTGTTTAAAAACCCCGCTTTGATCAAGCCCTGCATCAACGCAATATGACCGGGATAACGCAATGTTTTTTCTTTCATGTTGGGAATATGCCCCATGGTAAATAAAATAGAACGCAGGCCATCTGTATTAAAAGATTCCAGTGTGCCCACCTGTTCAAAGTCGATCAACTCAGCATCACTAAGAGCCGGTTTAGTTACAATGTGACTGTTCTCTACATAACGGGCGGGCCTGGTGTATTCTTCCAGTACATCAATCGGGGAGAAGGGAGCTTTGTATTCAAAGGGATAAACCCTTTTCTTTGGCAGTCCGCCTACCATACATTCAAAGTTGCTGATCTTCATCCTTTCATTATAATAACCTAAAATTAAATTGCTCATGCCGGGTGCAACGCCACAATCAACAATGGCAGTAACCTCATTTTCTTTTGCCTGGCCATCCAGCTCCAGCGCATTTTCGGGGAAGAATGAAATGTCAACCACGTTTTTTTTGGCCCTGATGATAGCTTCCAATGTGCGGTAGCCCATAAAACCCGGCACTGCAGAGATCACAAGATCAAAATCTTTGAGCATGATTTCGTAATTGTTATAGGTACTCAGATCGGTCTTTATGGTTTTGACCGAATTACTTTTTTGAGTGAGAAATTGTAGTGCATACTCACTTACATCAAAGGAAGTAACATGATATTTTGCGGCTAAGTCAATTGCCATGGCACGGCCTACCATACCGGCACCTAATATTGCTATTTGCATAAAAATGAAATTTTACCCCAAACCCCTGAAGGGGCTTTAGTCCCTTAGCGTTCTGGGGTTGTTTTGTAAATATTTTTTTTAGATTTCAAGAATAATAAGAGCCTTATTGAACTATCATACTCTTAAAAACCCCCTTCAGGGGTTTGGGGTGCTGTCCCATTCATCATAATAGAGATATAGGCTGAGAGCCTGTAAAAATGTGCGTATGTAGGTTTTTTGATCAAGATCTCTATTTAGTTAAGGCAGCCGCATTTTTTTAAAAACGTTGCTCCCTTTTTTTACTTTTTACTTTTACTTCCCTTTCTTACTAACAAACTTCATTTCTGCAATAAGATTCTTTGCCTCGGCATATTTGTCTATGATAAACATTACATAGCGAATATCAACCATTATATTTCTGCAAATGGTTGGATCGTAATTGATATCACTCATGGTTCCTTCCCATACACGGTCAAAATTCAAGCCTACCAAATTGCCATCAGCATTCAATGCCGGGCTGCCAGAATTGCCACCGGTTGTATGATTGGCTGCAATAAAACAAACCGGCTGACGGCCATTCACACCCCATCTGCCAAAATCTTTTTTATTATACAGGTCGATCATTTTTTTAGGCAGGTCAAATTCATAATCACCGGGTACATATTTTTCCATCACGCCGTCCATATAGCTTTGAAAGTCATATTTTACCCCATCTCTTGGCTCGTAGGGTTTTACATTGCCATAAGTAACACGAAGGGTACTGTTGGCATCGGGATAAAATACTTTTTTGCTGAACACATCCATCTGTGCCTGCATATACGTGCGTTGCAACTGGTTTATGTTAGCCTGCATCGCATTTAATGAAGGTGACACATTGGTTGTGTACGTGTTTAAAATATCGGCCTGCAACTTTGCAGCTACATCTGTTTTAATGGCAATTACAACATCAGTGGCAGAACCTGCCAGTATTTTTTTTATTTTATCAAGAGAAGTAAAAGCAGTTTGTGAATAAACCTTGTTAGCCAGCGTGGTAAAAGAATTACCTTCTTTTTTCAGCATCCTTTTAAAAGCCGGGGAAATATATTCATCCTTCTGGTCATTGACATACATGTCCATCAGGGCTTCAAATAATTTCTGATCAACAGTAGCATTATATTCTTTAAACGTTTCTTCCAGTTTGGTTAAAACTTCTGCTTTACGTTTGGTGTAAGACGCTTCATCTTTAGCATAAGCAGTGACCAGGGAATTCATATCGGCAGCAATGCCCCAGAGTTCCACTTTAGGAATGATCTCACTATAATAATCACGGCCATACCCGTAAGGTTCTATATCTGTGTAAGCCTGTTTAAGATTTTTAAGCAGGTCAACATACGCCACATTATATTCCGGTTTACTCAATACAATTTTTTCAAAATTGCTTTCATATTCTTTTCTTTTTTCAACAGCATTCGTCTTTGTTAATCCCAAAACCTCACCCTGCCATTTTTTCCAGGCATTTGAAATATTAGCATACTTCGCCGCATACTGGATCTTTATTTCTTCATCAGTTCGCATAAACCCATCAATAACACCCAGTGCCCTGGTACGAATGGCGATCTTAACGGGATCGCTAAGCTTTACGATCTGCTCTATGGCACTGCTGTGCAGGTATTCTTTGGTAGCGCCGGGGAAGCCAAACACCATTGTAAAGTCGCCCTCCTTAACTCCATCCAAAGAGATATTTAAAGAACGCTTGGGCTTGTAAGGAACATTGTCGGCAGAATAGGGTGCAGGCTTATTATTCTTATCTGCATATATCCTGAACATGGAGAAATCTCCGGTATGCCTTGGCCACATCCAGTTGTCGGTATCTTTTCCAAAATTACCAATGGAAGAAGGAGGTGCGCCAACCAAACGGATATCCCTGTAAGTTTCGGTAACAAACAGGAAATATTTATTGGCATCAAAGAAGGGGCGGATAAGAATATCCTGGGAGCTTTCTTTTTTTACGGTTGTTCTTAATGCTGCAATGTTCTTATCAACTAAACTTTGTCTTTCTTTTTCAGTGAGGCTGCCGGTTATTCCGTTTAACACTTCTGAAGTAATATCGTCGATACGGATGATGAATGTTGCAAATAGTCCGGGGTTCTGTAGTTCCTGTCCCCGGTTATAGGCCCAGAAGCCATCCCTTATATAATTGTTCTGTATGGATGAATGGTTTTGTATGGCATCAAAGCCGCAATGGTGGTTGGTTAACAATAAGCCCTGGCCGGATATAAGTTCGGCAGTGCAAAATCCGCCAAAACTAACAATGGCGTCTTTTAAACTTCCTTTGCTGATGCTGTAAATATCAGCCGCACTTATCTTCATACCCATCCGCTTCATTTCTTTTTCATTAAGCGTTTGCAATAGTTGCGGCAACCACATGCCTTCTTCGGCAAAACCTTTAAAGAAAATGGAAACACTGAGAATTAAAAGGAGGATATATTTTTTCATATGTGAATTTTAATCTGACAAATTTAGGTAATTAATAATGGTTTGTCGAAGCTTTTTACGGCATATAACCCGCCTTCGACAGGCGCAAGGCTGACAGCTTTTTTAAACAAGTATGATCATCATTCGAATTCAATTTTTAACCCTTTCTTAGCATCATTGCCTGTATATTTGCTTTTGATAGAACCATCAGAAAAACTATGAAAAAACTTATATTCAGTGCCTTTATTTTACTGGCGTTTAAAACATTACCCGCACAAACCCTTAAAGGCCTGTTTGACAAAGTTTCTAAAACTGTTTCTCCAACAACCGGCAGCAACCTCAGTAATGATGATATCATCAGCGGATTAAAAGACGCCCTTCGTGTGGGTACCGACAACAGCAGTAAAAAATTGAGCAAATTTGATGGATTTTTTGGCAATGCAGCCATAAAAATATTAATGCCCGAAGAAGCAAAGAAAGTGGAGAGAACACTCCGCAATTTAGGAATGGGGAATATGGTTGATAAAGCGATCCTCTCTATGAACCGTGCCGCAGAAGATGCTGCCAGCGGGGTTAGTAATATTTTCTGGGATGCCATAAAACAAATGAGTATAACTGACGGGTTGAAAATATTACGTGGCGGGGATTTTGCTGCAACAGATTATTTAAAATCGGTAACAACCAGGGAACTTACCGAAAAATTCAGACCGGTTATTGAAGCATCGCTTGTAAAAGTTGATGCCACCAAATACTGGAAGGACCTTTTTACAACTTATAATAGATTTTCCAGCAACCAGGTTAATACTGATCTTACTGCCTATGTAACCGAAAGGGCATTAAGCGGATTATTTTATAATATTAGCCTGGAAGAACAAAAGATACGGAAGGATCCCGCTGCACAGGTTACAGATATCCTGAAGAAAGTGTTTGGCGGTAAGTAACCGCATATTTTCCCCGGCTTTTCTATAAACGGTATTGCGATAAATCGGTATGGCTGTATATTCACGGCTCAAAACCTATTGCAATGAGATCTATTTTAGTAACCATCCAGTTTTTACTATGTTCTGTTGTATTATCTGCCCAGGATAATAGCGCCTATTTTCTTTCCAATCCATGCCTTACACCCGATGGACAGACCGTTATTTTTGCTTTTGAAGGAGACCTTTGGAAAGCAAATGTAAATAACGGGCAGGCCACAAGACTTACTGCCATGCAGGGTTACGAGACCAGCCCGCGTGTTTCGCCGGATGGTAAATGGATCGCTTTCAGCGGAAGGCAGTATGGCAATGCAGATGTATTTGTGATGGCCGTAAATGGCGGCGAGGTGAAACAACTCACGTACCACAGCAGCGGTGATGAAGTGACCAGCTGGAGTTGGGATTCAAAGAATATTTATTTCAATAGCGGCCGTATGGGCCAGACAGCCGGATTTAAAGTAAGTGCAGATGGAGGTACACCTCAACGTGTGTTTGGCAATTATTTTTTTCAGTTCGATCATAATTTAGTTGAGCATCCAACTTCAGGAGAGATCTTCTTTAATGATACCTGGGAAAGCAGCAACCAGGTGCAGCGTAAAAGATACAAGGGTCCTTTCAACCCGGATATTCAATCATACAACCCAAAAACAAAACAGCATAAAAAATATACCGACTGGCAGGGAAAAGATTTTTCTGCAACGATCGACAGGAACGGGAATATTTATTTCATTTCGGATGAAGTCAATGGGGAGTACAATTTATATACACTGGACAATAGCAGGAAAAAAGGATTAACACGCTTCTCCTCTTCTATTAAAACACCGCAGGTAAATGCCAATGGCGGAAAACTGGTATTTGAAAAAGATTACCAACTCTGGGTCTATGATGTGAAAACAGATGCTGCCAGCAAACTGAATAT
This sequence comes from Ferruginibacter sp., assembly GCA_039926045.1. GTDB lineage: Bacteria > Bacteroidota > Bacteroidia > Chitinophagales > Chitinophagaceae > Ferruginibacter. Next base: position 10,649 of record JBDSXS010000191.1, on the reverse strand, counting down.
TGCTATCATCCGCAACAATACATTGCCCAAAGAAAAAGATTTTGATGTGAAAGGAAAAATTTCAGGCTATGATATTTCTCCTGATGGAAAGAAACTTGCTTTTACATCGAGGGGTGAATTATTTGTAAGCGATGTAGAAGGAAAATTCATTCAGCAAATAAACCGCAGGTCAGCAGAAAGAGCGATCGAGGTAAGATGGATGAGCGATAACCGTACCTTATTATTTAACCAGACACTTAATGGGTACACCAATTTATATACGATCGCTGCTGATGGTAGCGGTACGATCAAACAACTTACTGCTGATCAGAAAAACAGCCGCAGCATGGTGTTGAATAAAAAAAGAACACAGGCGGTTTATCTCTGTGGCAGGGATGAAGTAAAACTGCTTGACCTGAAAACCCTGCAGCCCAGAACCATTGTTAAAGACGAGATATGGGGTTTTCAAAACAGCGACCCGGGTTTTTCTCCCAATGGAGACTATGTCCTCTTTACTGCCATCCGCAATTTTGAGCAGGATATCTTTGTACATAACATCAAAGAGAACAAAACAACAAACCTCACCAATACCGGTGTTACAGAATCCGGACCCATCTGGTCACCCGACGGGAAATATATTTACTTTACTTCACAAAGGTTAAAACCGTCTTACCCATTTGGTATGGCGAATGCAAAGGTGTATCGTGTGCCGCTTGAAAACATAGATGATCCATATCGCATAGATAAATTCAATGAACTTTTTAAAGAAGAGAAAAAAGATACAACTAAAAAAGCTGCACCGGTAACTGATTCCTTAAGATCAATAACTATTGATACCGACCTGATCATGGAACGCCTGGACCAGGTCAGCCCTTCATTTGGAGCGCAATTCCTGGCAGCAGTTTATCAGAAAGGCGAAAAGACCAACGTACTTTATGCCAGTAATCATAGCGAAGGAAAAAGTGCATTGTGGAAAACCATCATCGAACCATTTGAAGAAAGAAAGACTGAAAAAATTGCCGGAACAGATAACAGTTCCGGGTTTGATATAGTGGAAGTGAGTGATAAAATGTATGTGCTGATCAACGGCACCATCAATAAACTGAATCTTGACCTTAATAAGGTTGACCCGGTAAATATCAGTTTCACTTTCCGCCGTAATCTTTCGGAAGAATTTGACCAGATGTTCTATGAGACCTGGGCACAGATGGAAGAGAATTATTATGATGAAAAATTTCATGGCCTTAACTGGAACAAAACAAAGGATTATTACAAACAGTTTCTGCCGTACCTGAATAACCGTGCCGACATGCGGGTGATGCTGAATGATATGCTGGGCGAACTGAATTCTTCTCACCAGGGTTTTGGCACTAATGGTGATGATGAAACTATTGCCCTGCAAAACCAAACCATGGAGACGGGGATCATGTTTGAAGACAACAATCCATACCAGGTGAAATATATTGTAAGGCGCTCTGCTGCTGATAAAAAAGCTGTTGATATTAAAGCGGGCGATATATTGGTGAAAGTGAATGATGAAGATGTTGATAAGAACAAAGACAGGAATTATTATTTCACCGTACCTACAAGAGACCGGGAACTGCGACTGACCTTTAACCGCAGCGGGCAAATGGTGAATGTGAAGATACATCCGCAGGCAACTCTATTCAACAACCTGTATGATGAATGGATAGACAATAACCAAAGGAGGGTTGATGAAAAAAGTAAAGGTAGGATAGCATACGGGTATATGAAAAATATGGGACAGGGAGAACTGGACCAGTTCATCGTTGATATGACACAGGAGTTGAATAAAAAAGATGCGCTGATCTTTGACCTCAGGTATAATACGGGTGGGAATGTGCACGACGAAGTATTGAAATTCTTATCACAAAAAAGCTATCTAAACTGGAAGTACCGGGAAGGCAAACTTACACAGCAATCTAACTTTTCGCCAGCCGACAAACCCATTGTTCTTTTGATCAACGAACAATCTTTAAGCGATGCAGAAATGACTTCCGCAGGATTTAAGGCATTGAAACTTGGAACCATCATTGGTAATGAAACATACCACTGGATAATTTTTACCAGCGGCGTGGGATTGGTTGATGGTTCAACCGTTCGTATGCCGGGCTGGGGTTGTTATACCCTGGATGGTAAGGATCTTGAAATGTCGGGCGTACAACCCGATATCAAAGTGATCAATACTTTTGAGGATAAACTGAATGGAAGAGATCCGCAGGTTGACAGGGCGGTGGATGAAATATTAAAACAGCTTAAAGCTAAGTAATAACGAATAAGGAAGGCTGAATGTTGAAGTGTTTAATCATACTTCGATATTCAAAATGCTCAATAAACAATGTTCAATGCTCAATGTTCAAGTTTGAGCAGTATACGTGTTTCTGCAGGGTCTTTTACTTGAGCATTGAAAATTGAGCGTTGTGTATTGAATATTTGTATTTTTGCTATCAAATAAATTGCCACTCCGTAGAAACGGAGTGACTTTTTAACGATTGCTTGCTATATGAAAAACTTATTTTCTTTTCTTTGCTGACTGGTTCAGCGTAACGGCCGGTAGGCCTTCTAACGATTGATTGTTTCCTTTAGCGATTGCGTTGCTATATGAATTAACCATCTTTGTAACATAAAACTAAGGTGGTTATTGTTATACACCTAACCAACTTAGCATTGATTTTATTATGCTAAAAGCAGTTTTGTGTATGTAGATCCTTTACGGTAAAGGGTTTCATTAAAATGAGTTTATGATGTCCAACCGCTCAACAGACATATTGTTCCAGCTGATCAAGTCGCTTGAAAAAGCGGAGAAAAGGCATTTTAAACTCTACATCAAAAGAAGTTCATCAAGGGAAGACCTTAAGATCATCAAGCTTTTTGATGCCATTGATAGAGGAAAAGATTACGACGAAAAAACAATACTGAAGAAATTGCCGGGTATTGAGAAACCCCAGTTTGCCAATTTAAAAGCGCACCTGTATAAAGAATTATTGGCAAGCCTGCGGCTTTTAAAAAGTACCGACAGTATCGACCTGCAATTGCACGAACAACTGGATCACGCCCGTATTCTCTACAATAAAGGTTTATACCTGCAGAGTTTAAAGATCCTGGAGCGAGCAAAGGACCTGGCAAAAAATTATCACCAGGAAAGTTTTCTGATACAGGTGATATCACTGGAAAAGAAAATTGAAACATTGCATATCACCAGGAGTGGGGAAGGGGCAGCAGATAAATTAACGGCCGAGGCCAACGAAGTGAACAGCCAGCGGAACGAGATAACCGCTTTATCCAATTTAGCCCTGCAGTTGTATCAATGGTATGTAAAGCATGGTCATGCCCGGAATGAGAAGGATGAAAAAGGTGTAAGGCAATTCTTTAAACAAAACCTGCCGATCGAAACAAAAAATATCAAAGGCTTTTACCAGTTATTATACCTGTACCAAAGTTATTGCTGGTATGCCTTTATCCGCCAGGACTTTTTGATGTATTACCGTTACAGCAAAAAATGGGTTGACCTTTTTAACAGGGAACCCATGATGATCACAGTTGAGACCGGTCATTACATTAAAGGCATGCACAACCTGTTAACTGCCAATTATGACCTGCGGAATTTTAAACAGTTTGATCATTATCTTTCCAGGTTTGAAAGGTTTACATTTTCGAAACCGGCCAACCAGCATGATAATTTCCGGATGCAGGCATTTGTATACCTTACCAGTGCAAAGATCAACCAGCATTTAATGAAAGGAAGTTTTGGTGAAGGGATCAAGCTGGTGCCTGCCATTGAAAAGGGGCTGGATGAATTTCAAATGTATATCGACAGGCACCGGGTATTGGTGATACAATACAAAACGGCTTTGCTGTATTTTGGCAATGGCAATTATGAGGATTCCATAGATCAACTGCAAAAAATTATCAATGGCCCTGTAGATATGCGTATCGACCTGCAATGCTATGCCCGCCTTCTTCACCTTATGGCGCATTTTGAATTGGGTAACGATGCCATCCTTGAGTCGCTTATCAAATCTGTATTTCGTTTTATGTCAAGGATGGAGAACCTGACCGTAGTAGAGGAGGAGATGTTTAAATTCTTAAGGAACAATGTATATGAATCCGCAGAAAAATTAAAACCGGGCTTGATCAGCTTATTACAAAAGATCAAGCAGTTTGAAAAGAACCGCTATGAGACGAGGGTTTACTCTTACCTGGATATCATCAGCTGGGTAGAGAGCAAAGTATATGAAAAGCCCATGAGTGTTGTTGTGTATGAAAAATACCTGCAGAGCAGGCACCGATAAATTACCTGTTATTATCTTTGAAGACTTCAATAGTTGCTCTATAACTGCTGTCCCGGGCAATTAACTGATCGAACAACAGATCAGCTTCCTGTGTTTTCTTTAATTTATATTTTATCATGCCCGTATTCAGGGCATAGATCAGTACATCAGGATATTGCTCATGAATTCTTTCATAATGCATTTCTGCCAGTTCATATTTTGCCAGGGCATAATAATTACGGCCAAGAATATCTTCTGTGATCCTGCTGTTACTCACTTCAAAGGCTTTCTTATTATAGATCAGCGCTTTTTCGGGATCTGCAAATTCTTCCCCATAGTCGCCCAGGTAAATAAGCCCTAAAGTATTATTAACACTGAGGTCATCCGGATCCATAGCAGCAGCTTTAAGCAATTTAACCAATGCAACAGTTCCCTTACCGGTAAGTATATCCACATTGGCCATATTCACTAAATAATCGTAGCTGTTCTTTTTATAACATTTGGCGGCAAGTGTTGAAAAGTGAATGGAGGAATCCAGTTTATTGAGTTCATGATAGGTTAAAGCAATATTCCTGTAAATGGTGCCCTTTGAAATAAGCGTGAGCCCTGGGTTATTAATGGCTTCATTAAATTCAGTTAATGCAAGTTCATATTTCCCTTCATTCATATGGTTAACGCCTTCCTGGTTCTTTTTAATGGCATCTGCTTCGGTTGCCATATCCTGGCAGGAAAATAGAAACAATAGTAACCCCGTGATCATTATCCTGTTCGTTAAAGAAGAGATACGGTTTATCATTATTTTTTTTATTAAATGTAATCAGAAACATGCTTAACAACAAATAGTTTAGCCTGTCATCTCTGTTTTTGTAAAAGTATAGTTATGATCCTGGGAATGACTGAGCGGTCGTCTTCATCAAAATATTCATTGATATTAACAATATTAAAATGGTATTTTTTTGCAGCCTGTACAAAATCTGAAATATGATGATTGAAACAGGTAACTACCTGCTCGCCTTCATCGGTGGTGAACCTGGCTTTACTGCCGGCATATTGTTTAAAGGGATGCAGTTCGCCGATATACATGTACCCGCCCGGTACAATGGCTTCTGAAGCTTTATAAAAGACCAGTTCCAGGTTCTCAATATGTTCCAGCACCAGGCTGAAACTCACGAGGTCGTATTTTTTGTTTACAAAATCCCAGTCGTGTAAAATATCTGCGTGTAAAAAAATTGCTTTTTCAGAATCAATTTTTTCTTTTGCTTTGGCAAGCATTTCATGGGAAAGGTCAACTGCAGTGATCTCTTTGGCTTTTCCGATCAGCCAGGACGTATTTTTCCCGGTTCCGCAGCCTATTTCAAGACAATTGTCAAAATGAATACCGGACAGTGTTTGCTGCAAGGCCAATGCCTCCAGGTCTCTTGTCCTGTTAATATTTGTGTCGTATTGCTCCGACCAATTATCGTATGCTTTTTTTATATTCATATAGTGTTGAAATGATTTCCCTTTCATTCCGCTTTGTTCTTCGCCTCACCCTTCTCCTCCAGGAGTTCCCGCAAAGGAACGAGCGATAGCTCATGGGGATGAGGTTTAAGCTGCTTTCTTAAGGCCCATATAATGTTCCTTTTGTTTTTTATCCAGTTTTTCTATCGAGTAGCGTAATAAAGTACGTGGCATAACAGCAGCATATTTATCCAAAAACAACAATAATCTTTTCGGGTCCTTATCCCCGGCAAAACGCAGCATCCAGCCCGTTGCTTTGTGAACCAGGTCTTCTTTATCTTTTACCAGCATCTCTGCAATTTTATAAACATCGTCAGTTTCACCCTTTCTTATAAAATAGCAGGTGCTGAGGATGGCAGTGCGGCGTTCCCATATATTTTTTGAACGGGCAAGTTTCTGAAGAACAGTACGTGGCTTATTAAAGAGGTAGCTGCCTGTCATGTACAGGCAACCCAGGTCAACAAGATCCCAGTTATTGATCCTGTCGTGGCGACGCATGTACAACTCATAAAATTCTTTAAGGCGTCCTGCTGTGATTTCTTTGTTACGGGATGCTTTATCCATGATGCTTACAGCACCGGCTCTTACTTCATGGATGGGGCTTTCCAGCAGTTTTTCAATTTCAGCAACCGGCATATCGCCAAATTCTTTTGCCAGCGTAAACAACTGGCCCATCTTAACGCCCATGAATTTATCGCCTTCGCCATACTGCCCTTCGCCGGATTTAAAATAACGCTGGATCTTTTTAAGTTCAGTATCCGATTGAAAAGTTTTTAGTTTTTCAATGAACTGCCGGGCAGTACCAGTTACTGTTTTTATTTTTACCGCCTCGAATGATCTTTTAATAGCCATGTATGAACGCTTATTTGAACAATCCTGTAAAAAATACTTTCATTTCGTTCCAGGATGCAGTATCGGCTGCAGCATTATAAGCGATCGGGATATTAAATTTTTGTCCCATCGCGGTTGCATCAGGATTGGTAAATGCGTGGGTGGCACCCGGGTAAATTTTAAAAGTATAAACCGCACCAATAGAATCCATTTGTTTTTTAAACGCAGCTACTTCAGTTGCAGGTACAAATTGATCATCTGCGCCATGACAAACCAGTATCTGCGACTTCAATAAACTTTTATCAACCGGCGTGCCCACCAAACTTCCGTGAAAGCTAACAACGCCTTTTAGCCCTTCACCCATACGGGCAATATTCAGCAGAACACCGCCCCCAAAGCAATAGCCAATGCCGGCCATATTTGCAGTATCAACTTCTTTATATTCTTTTAATCTATTTACGGCTGCATCAAAATGTGCTTTTGCCATAACCGGGTCCTTGTAAAACGGCATAGCCAGGTTTCCGGCATCGGTTGGGTCATCGGCACGTTTGCCGTTACCATACATGTCAACCGCCATGGCTATATAACCAAGTTCCGCAAGTTCCCTTGCACGTCTTTTGGTATAGTCATTCAAACCCCACCACTCATGTACAACCAACACCGCCGGGCGCTTACCTTCCAGGTTTTCATCATACACGATATAACCATTCATGGTAAGGCTGTCAATTTTATAACTGACGTTCTCTTCTTTTAATTTAGGCATTTTGGTTTCTGATTTTTTGTCTTCACTGTTATTGTTGCAGGAGAATAAAAAGAATAGGGACATCCATAAGATGCAGGAAGAATTTATTAGTTTCATCATGGTGTTTTTTGACCTTTATATAAAATTAGTACAATTTTTCACAGGATTGTACTCTGCTGGATTTTGAAGATGGTATTGGGTGCAGGCAGTAATGATCTTTGTTTTCTATTCCAACAATATTATAATTGGCAAGCAGTTTGTGTATCTTACCGTCAGGCGGGTGCGATTTTGCTACCATGCTGAACAATAAGATCATTTATGCATTGGAACTGGATCGTAATTATCTGCTACCTGGCCATTTTATTATTGGTATGCTTAAGAATTATATTTGAAACGCATAGCAGCACCAAAACCCTTGCCTACCTGCTTTTTTGCATTTTTGTGCCGGTGGTTGGAATTGTGTTTTACCTCGCATTCGGAATCAATTACTGGAAAATAAAAAGGTATTCAAAAAAAGCAGCCGAGGATGAAAAACTGTTGAAGCAGTTAAAAAAGAATATTCCACGCTACTCGGCATCTATAGTTACCCAGGCAAATACTTCTTTAAATCAAAATGCTGAATTGGCATCCATGCTTATTAAGGATCTGAAAAGCCCCCTGACCGGCCATAATAAAGTAAAACTGTTGCTCAACGGGGAAGAAAAATTTCCTGAATTGTTGCAATGCCTGGCTGAAGCAAAGCATCACATCCACATGGAATATTATATTTATGAACAGGATGAGATCGGCTGTACTGTAATTGAAATGCTGATCAAAAAAGCAGCAGAGGGCGTGGAGGTTAGGTTTATTTATGATGATTTCGGAAGTCCGACAATAAAAAAGAAAATTGAAAAACGCATGAAGGAAGCCGGGATAGAAATATACCCGTTCTCCAAAGTTCATTTCTACCTGCTGGCAAACCGTATCAACTATCGCAACCACCGTAAAATTGTAATTATTGACGGTCAAACGGCTTTTACAGGTGGCATTAATGTAAGTGATAAATACATCAATAATAAAAAAGGGGAACTGTTTTGGCGTGATACGCATCTCCGCATAGATGGCCCGGGTGTATATTACCTACAGTACCTGTTTTTGAGTGATTGGAATTTTTGTTGTGACAGAAAGATACAGGCAGAAGACCTGCATTTTTCAAAGCACGCTAAGCAGGAAGACGATGTTTATGTGCAGGTAGTAGGGAGTGGCCCGGATTCTGAACAGCCGTCTGTTCTGTTTTCAATATTACAGGCCATATACCTGGCGAGGGAAGAAATACTCATCACTACACCTTATTTTATTCCGGGTGACAATATTATGGATGCACTCAGGATAGCAGCTTCCAGCGGGCTTTCTGTAAAGCTGCTGGTGCCCGGTAAAAGTGACTCCAGGTTGGTAAATTCCGCTTCTAAAGCTAATTATGATGACCTGCTTAAATCAGGTGTGGAGATCTATTTGTATGAAAAAGGATTTGTACATGCTAAAACGATGGTAACAGATGGCAAACTCTCTATGATAGGCACTGCCAATATGGATTACCGGAGCTTTGACCTGAATTTTGAAGTAAATGCCATTGTATACGATGTTCCCTTCTCGGAGAAATTACGATCAGTTTTTTTTGAGGATTTGAAACACGCCAAAAAAATAAATGAAAAAATATGGAGCAAACGTGCGTTTTATTATAAACTGGCCGACCGGATCGCACGCCTGTTCTCACCTGCGCTCTAGTTACCTTTTTTCATATCCTATTACCCGCTTCCAGAAGAGATCAAATGTACGGCGGTCCCATTTGGCAAAGCGCCCACGCTGCACTACCAATGTATTATCAATATCGGGTTGTAAATAATAATGAAAAGCAAATTCCTCCTTTGGGTACACCCATCCCAGTACCTGGCCAAAGCGAAGGTCATTGAACACCAATGTGTCCTTTCTCTTTTCTATGGTGTAATAATTTTGTGAGAACCGGATAAGCCGCTTCAATTCTTCTTTATTTTTAACACTATCGAGCAATTGAGCATTACGTGGAAAATATTGCAATGTGATTGTTGACGTTCTATCAAAAACAGAACGGTAACCAACATGATAGCCGCTGTCTGTACCGGCAAGCACAAACCAAAGCCAGCTTTGCAAGGGGGCCGGTGTTGTAAAGTACCTGTCATATTTTATTTCCTGCCTGGCCAACAGCTGTTTTATTTCCCTGTTGATCATGATCTTATTTACTACACAATAGCTTAAATACAGGAAGCAAAAGCCAAGGCCTGCCAGCCACCAGAATTTTCTTTTTTTGCTGAATGATCTGAGCACCAATAACATGACCAGTGCTATGATGGGCACAATTGAAAAGAACAGGTCGGCTACATATACCACATTAAAGCTGATGCGCTGATGGCTGAAGGGTTCAAACCAACCTACCCCGTAATTATTAAACGCATCTAAAAAAATGTGCCCCAATGAAACGGCACCGAAAAAAGCTATCCACCTGGCAAAAGAAATATTATGGGGCCGGTGCCATCTTTCTGCAAAAAAAGCCATTAAAAAACTAACTGCGATGCAAAACAAAATAGAATGGGTAAAGCCCCGGTGTGCCAGTAAATTCCCGCTTGTATCATTCCAGAATGCTGCCAGGAAATCTATATCGGGAATACTTTGTGCCAATGCTCCCCAGATCATGGCTTTCTTGCCTACTTTTTTGCCGGCAAATGCTTCGCCCATACAGGCACCCAATGCAATATGTGTGAGTGAATCCATGAACTGCAATTTAATTTAAAAACAGCCCATTGTTGACTATTTGTAAAATGCCTATGAACAAAAAATAAGTGCTATACGGTATTTTTTAATCGGAGCAGGCTTTATAATATTATATCTTTAAAAAAAAATATTATGAAAAAGATCTGCCTTGCTATGCTTTTCGTTGTTGTCATGCTGAATTTGCAGGCTCAAAACTGCCCTTCTTCGATTTCAGTTACTGCACCAACATCAGATGTATTGACCGGCACATCTTTTCAATTCAGTGTGGATGTGAAAGGGCTGCCTGGCAATATTTCTCCAACTTATAACTGGTCGATCAGTTCCGGAAGTATCGTTTCGGGTCAGGGGACTACATTGATAACAGTAGATCCGGGCACTGAACCCGGCAGTTGCAGTGGCCTGCCTGCACAATGTAGCAGAACTGCATCTGCAACGGCTGCTATCCGCAAAGCACCTGAAAAGATCATTTCAAGCCAGGGCGTTTCCGGGAAAGCTTTACAGGATGCCGTTAAAAAATTCGT